>JANNGY010000047.1:0-3097 GCA_031404095.1 Betaproteobacteria bacterium
ACTAACGGGGAGTCGAACATGCGCAAGCTGGTGAGTTTCTGGAGCGGAAGGCCGGACGCGTCAACCATGACGGGCGGAGCGCTTGGGATGATTTTGCTTTTCATCCTGAGCGCCGCGCCGTTCGATGCATCCGCGTCATCCGCGCTGGGGCTGACCGGGCGCACGCTCAAGCAGACAGGCGCGGGTTGCGGCACCTGTCACACCGGCACGCAAACCGCGACGGTGTCCATCACCGGGCCGGCAACACTTTATCCGGGGCAGGTGGGTTCCTATACGGTGACGAATGCCTCCGGCATCGCCACTGCGGGTTTGCGCATGGGGGTCAATGTTGCATCGAGTGATGGCACCTTGTCGGTCGTCGCGGCAAACCTGGTCGTCAGTGGAGGCAACGGCGAAATCTCGCACACGACAGCGGGCGCGACCGTGTCGCTAGCGTTAACCAACGCGGCCGGCACGGCAAGCTATGGCTTCAATTACGAAATGCCGATCGGCGCGGCCAATGGTTCCACTCACCAGATTTATGCGACGTCGCGTATCAAGTTCGACGGCGCGTGGAATCATGCGACCACCTTCACCGTCACGTCGCAAAAGCTGAATCAGGCGGCGCTCACCGCGCTATTCAACGCTTCGGCGGCGCCGGCACCGATACTATTTGGCGCCAGCGGACCGCTCAGTACTTCAGGTGGTTCGGGGACCGGCGCGGTCAGCTACAGCTCCAATAATCCGTCGGTCTGTTCGATTGCGGGAACGATCTTGACCGCGGCCGGTGTGGGTAGCTGCATTGTCACGGCCACGAAAGCGACTGACACGACTTATAACGCTGCGTCCGATACGTTTACCCTGACTGTGAACAAGGCCACGCAGGCGACGCTCAATGTCTTCGCCACGCCTTCAACGGTGCCGTACCAGACAACCAGTGCGCTGAGCACGACCGGTGGTTCGGGCAGTGGCGCGGTCACCTACACATCGAACAATGGCAATTGCACGATCATCAGCGCCACGCTTACCGGCGCCATCGTCGGCAGTTGCATCGTGACGGCGACCAAGGCAACCGACGCGAATTACAACGCCGCAACCGGAACGGTAAATGTCACGGTCTCGCAGGCGAGTCAAACCATCACCTTTGCGGCGTTGCCTGGCAAGTTCACCAACAGTACGCCATTCACCGTCTCCGCGAGCGGCGGCGCCTCGGGAAATCCGGTGACGTTTACGGCCAGCGGCGTGTGCACCAGCGGTGGCGTCAATGGATCGACGATCACCTTGACCGGTGCCGTGGGTACCTGCACGGTGAATGCCAACCAGGCGGGCAATGCCAACTATGCCGCCGCGACCCAGGTTCCGCAGAGCTTTGCGGTGACGCCGCCCAACAGCTTTGTGTCGGTCGCATCGCGCAAGGTGCATGGCGCGGCCGGGCCGTTCGACCTGCCGATCAACACCTCGGTGTTGGTAACGGGGGCCGTTACCGTCGAGCCGCGCGTCATCGGCGCGGGACATTTGATCGTCTTCAAATTCAGCAGCAATGTGTCGATCGCGGGCAGCGCGGTGGTTTCCGTGGGAACGGGCGTGGCGGCCGCCCCGGTGGCGGTATTGAACGAAGTCCGCGTCGCGGTGACGGGTGTTCCCGACAACAGCCGCGCGTTGATTTCCCTCACCGGCGTCGATGGTGCGATCAATGCCGCCGCGCCGATCGGCTTCCGGGTGGGCGATGTGAATAGCGATCGCATCACCTCATCCACCGATGTGTCGGCAATGAAAGCGCGCTCGGGCCAGCCCACCACCAATGCCACCTTCGTCTATGACGTCAATGCCACCGGCATCGTCACGGCGGCGGATATCGCGGCGGGCAAGGCGCGAACTAACCTGACACCGATTCCATGACCTGGCGGGGGACTTCTGGAAACCCCCGGTAAATTCGTTCCCGGTTGCCGCAGGGTGCGCACCGCGCACGGTTTGCCGCTACGGCGTGCGCGGTGCGCACCCTACGCGCTCTGAAGCGCGGGTTCTGGCATGCCTGCGCTTATATCTGGACAGCGAGTTCCCTGGCAAGAAGTTCGCGGGTCTGCCGCAGGTTTGCGGCTGAGAGTTTTCCCAGTGGGGTCGCGTCGCCGGATTCCATTGTCGCGATCTTGGCGGTCCGAATGACGGAAGCCACGGGCAAGCCGGCGCGGGCAAAGCTGTCGACGGGCACATCGCCGATCCAGCCCCGGTTTTCCGCGCTGGTGATCATCAACACCCACAGCAAGCCATGCTCGTCCTCAAGGCTGGGCGAAGAGACCACCAGTGCCGGCCGCGATTGCCTGGTCGAACGATCCGTGTAGGGGAAGGGCACCTTGATGATGTCGCCGCGCTTAAAGATTGCCATAGGCTTTCCGGTCCGCCGCGGAATTCCATTCGTGGAAAGTCCGGAACGGGTCATCGACCTTGCCGCCGCCAGCCTTGGTGAGAATGACGCGGTGGTCTTCAATGACATAGGCCAATTCATCGCCGGTCTCGAGTTTCAGCGCCGCGCGAACCGGTTGAGGAATGGTGGTTTGGGCTTTGGTTGTCAATTTGCTGGTAATCATGGTGGCTTCCAACGGGATGATTTTCGCAGTGTAAGGAAGTTCCTTTCACCGGTCAATGGCATTGCCGCGATACGAGTCAACTGGACAGAAACGCGGGCGTGGATTGCAAGCCGAAATGCCGCCGGCTGGCGCGCCGCACGGGCCGGTGCGCACATGGGAACTTCTCGAAACCTCAAAATTTCGTCATTCCGGCGGAGGCCGGAATCCAGTCCTTCGTACAATCAAACAATGGGACGGACTGGGTCCAAGCCCCCGGCTTACTGCCTGCCGGGGCAGGCTCCGCTGGGACGACGAGGTTAATAGAAGTTCCCACATTCCAGGAAAGTATGGCGGGAGATGCCCGTTGATTCCGTTCGATAAGTTGAGGATACCGAAGTGGACACCATGAAACGGAAACGATGAAACGAGAGATAGCGACGATGGCGTGGTCAGGCGGAATTTGGGTCTTGCGCCTGGTGGTGCTCGCGATCTTGATTCTGCCCGTGCCCGACGCAGAGGCCTCATCCGGCACCGGACTCACCGGCCGCACCAAC
>JANNGY010000048.1:0-15993 GCA_031404095.1 Betaproteobacteria bacterium
CGATTCGCCGCACCCGGGTCGCCTCCGGAGAAGCAGGTGGAATCACCCAGCATATCGGCGCCTACCATGTGTCGACGCCCAAGGGGGTCATCACTTCCTAGATACGCCCGGTCACGAAGCGTTCACCGCCATGCGTGCCCGCGGCTCGCAGATTACCGACCTGGTGATACTGGTTGTCGCGGCGGACGATGGTGTCATGCCGCAAACAAAGGAAGCCATCGCCCATGCGAAGGCGGCGAATGTGCCGATCATCGTTGCCGTCAACAAGATCGACAAGGCCGATGCCAATCCGGACCGCGTCAAGCAGGAACTCGTCGCCGAAAACGTGTTGCCCGAAGAATACGGTGGCGACGTTATGTTCATGCAGGTGTCCGCCAAGACCGGGCAGGGCATCGACGAGTTGCTCGCGGCAATCCTGTTGCAGGCCGAGGTGCTGGAATTGAAAGCGGTCAGGAATGCGCCGGCGAAGGGCGTCGTTATCGAGGCACGCCTCGACAAGGGCCGTGGACCGGTTGCTACGATCCTGGTCCAGTCCGGCACCCTGAAAAAGGGCGACATGTTGCTGGCAGGCGCGAGATTTGGCCGCGTTCGGGCAATGCTCGATGAAAATGGCAAGTCGGTCCTTGAGGCCGGCCCCTCGATTCCGGTGGAAGTGCAAGGCCTGACCGACGTGCCGGGTGCGGGCGAAGACATGATGGTGTTGAACGATGAACGCAAGGCACGCGAGATCGCCTTGTTCCGCCAAGGCAAATTCCGCGATGTGAAACTGGCCAGGCAACAGGTCGGTACGCTCGAAAACGCCTTTGAGCAGATGGGCGAACGCGCGACCAAATCGCTGGCGATTATCATCAAGGCCGACGTGCAGGGTTCGTACGAAGGGCTTTCGCACGCGCTTGCCAAGATGTCCACTGACGAAGTCAAGGTAAACGTGGTGCACGCGGGTGTAGGCGCCATCACGGAATCGGATATCAACCTTGCATTGGCATCGAAAGCGATTGTCATCGGCTTCAATGCGCGGGCAGACGCGGCGGCGCGAAAACTTATCGAGACCTCGGGTGTGCAGGTTCGTTACTACAACATCATTTACGAAGCCGTGGATGACGTAAAACTGGCGCTGAGCGGCATGCTCTCGCCGGAAATCAAGGAAAACATTCTTGGCCTGGTGGAAATTCGCAATGTGTTCAAGATCTCGAACGTCGGCGCGGTGGCGGGGTGTTATGTCCTCGACGGCGTCGTCAAGCGCGGTGCGACCATTCGCCTTCTGCGCGACGGGGTGGTTGTTCATACCGGCGAACTCGATTCCCTCAAGCGTTTCAAGGACGACGTCAAGGAAGTGAAGAGCGGATTTGAATGCGGCCTGTCCCTGAAGGACTACGCCGATATCAAGGTTGGCGACCAGGTCGAGGCCTTTGAAACCGTCGAAGTGGCGCGCAGCCTGGCGTAAGAGGCACAGGAATGTCCCAGGAAGCACGCAACCGCAAGATCGCCGACGCCATCCAGCGCGAATTGTCTGAATTAATTCGCCTGGAAATGCGCGATCCGCGCGTGACCATGGTGACGTTGACCGACGTGGAAGTGGCGCGGGACAATTCGCATGCCAAAGTATTTTTTACTTCCCTTGGCAACGAAGCGCAGGTTGCATCATGCCAGCACGGCCTGCAAAGTGCGTCCGGCTTCCTGCGATCCCAGCTGGCCCATCGCCTGACCATCCGCACCGTGCCCCAACTGCACTTTGAAGTCGATACCTCGGTCGAGCGCGGCGTTCGCCTGTCAAAGCTGATCGATGACGCCGTGGCGGATGACGCCAAGCATCCCGAAGAACTTTGAAGACGCCGAGGCGCGCTGTTAATGGCGTGCTGTTGCTCGACAAGCACGCGGGACTCTCCTCAAACACCGCCGTCGGCTGGTCAAAACGGCTGTTCAATGCGGAAAAGGCCGGCCACACCGGCACGCTTGACCCGTTCGCGACCGGGCTCCTTCCCATCTGTTTCGGTGAAGCCGCGAAATTCGCGCGTTTCATGCTCGATGCCCCGAAGGGTTATCGGGCGACGCTCAAGCTTGGAATGAAATCCAGTACCGGCGACACCGAGGGAGAGATTATCGAGCGGCGCGAAGTCACCGTGGACCTCGCTGCCGTCAACGCGGCGCTGACGACCTTCGAGGGTCCGCAAACGCAAGTGCCGCCAATGCATTCGGCGCTTAAGCGCGAAGGCGTACCGCTTTACAAACTCGCCCGGCAGGGCCTTGAAGTTGTACGCGAGCCACGTCCGGTCCACGTATATCGCCTTGCCGCGATCTCGTTGCAGGGTGATGAACTCATCATCGACACGATCGTTAGCAAAGGTACCTATATTCGCGTGCTCGCCGAAGATATCGGCGAGGCGCTCGGTTGCGGCGCCTACCTCATCGCGCTGCGTCGGACCATGACGGGTGGCTACCTCATCGACCAGGCAGCAAACCTTGAATTGCTGGAGGGCATGGGACCTGAACAGCGCGATGCCCTGTTGCTTCCCGCCGATTCGCTGGCGATGGCCCTGCCGCAAGTGACCTTGGCCACGACTGATGCGAAGTCGCTGCAGAACGGCCAGCGTCCTCGCGTGGCAGCGATACTGGCCGACGGCGCGGACTACCGCGTCTATGCGGAATCGGGCGTGTTCCTGGGCGTCGCCACGGCCTCGCCGGCGGATGACCAAGTTACAACCTTGGTCGCATTGCGGCTAATGGCGCCGGCAAGCCCCGACGAGGGCGCACCCACGCAAACCCTCTGATTTTCTTGCGTATTTGGCATTCCGGACGCTATAATCGCAGTCTTCGCTCACCATCTCATTTCGAGTGTGGGCCGCAAGTATCTGCGACAAGATACGTGAACCGACAGGGGCAGGAAAATGGCAACATCCGCAGCAGCAGTCGCAGCACCCGCCGCAACATCTCAGGAAGTCATGCAGCAGTATCAGCGCGCCAAGGGCGATACCGGTTCGCCGGAAGTGCAAGTCGCGTTGCTGACCCACCGCATCAATGAACTGACTGCTCACTTCAAGATCCACGTGAAAGACCACCATGGCCGCCGTGGATTGTTGCGCATGGTCAGCAAGCGTCGCAGCCTGCTCGATTACCTGAAGCGCACCCAGCTTGAAACGTATCGGACGCTGATCGATAAACTCGGTCTGCGTAAGTAAGCATCTGGATTATTTGAGAAGCCCCCCTGAATCCAGTTTCAGCGGGGCTTTTTCTTTTTATTGCCTGGGCGGCACGTCGCATACCGCACGAGGCGCAGCGTTGAACGACGAATTTACAGAGACCATAGAGGGAATTCCCACATGAAAGCAATCAAGAAAACATTTCAGTACGGGCGCCACACAGTGACGCTTGAAACCGGCGAGATCGCTCGCCAGGCCGACGGCGCCGTGCTCGTGTCGATGGACGACACGGTGGTGCTCGTCACCTGTGTCGCGCGCACCGAGGTAAAGCAGGGGCAGGACTTCTTCCCCATGACCGTGGACTACCAGGAAAAGACTTTTGCCGCCGGCAAGATCCCGGGTGGCTTCTTCAAACGTGAAGGCCGCCCGTCGGAGAAGGAAATCCTTACCTGCCGCCTGATCGATCGTCCGTTGCGCCCGCTGTTCCCGGACGGCTTTTACAACGAGGTCCAGATTATCGCGACGGTATTGTCATCCGATCCTGAAATTGATTCGGACATCCCGGCCATGATCGGCGCGTCGGCTGCGGTGACCCTGTCGGGATTGCCGTTCGATGGACCGATCGGCGCGGCGCGTGTCGGTTACATCGATGGCCAGTACATCCTTAACCCGACGAAAACCGAACTCGAATCGACATCGCAATTGAACCTGGTGGTGGCAGGCACCGAAACCGCTGTCCTGATGGTGGAATCCGAAGCCAGCGAGTTGCCGGAAGACGTGATGCTCGGCGCGGTGATGTTCGGTCACGAGTCCCTCCAGGCGGCCATCAACGCGATCCTGGATTTAGCCGACGAAGCAGGAAAAGACCCCTGGGAATGGACCGCACCGGCACACCCGCAAGCGCTGGTCGACAAAATCAATGAAATGGCTGCGAACGACATCAATGAAGCGTTCCGCATCAAGTCGAAATCGACCCGCCAGCAAAAACTGGAAGACATCAAGAACAGCGTCGTCACTGCGCTCTGCACGGACGCAGATGGCGCGCCGGACAAGAACACCGTCACCTCGCTGTTGTTCAATATCGAAGCCAAGACGGTTCGCGGCCAGATCCTTAACGGCGAACCGCGCATCGACGGCCGTGACACGCGCACCGTGCGTCCGATTTCGATTCGCCCGTCTGTGTTGCCGCGTACCCATGGCTCGGTGCTTTTCACCCGCGGTGAAACGCAAGCCATCGTCGTTGCCACTCTTGGCACGCTTAAGGAATCGCAGATCATCGACGCCTTGCAGGGCGAGTACCACGATCGCTATATGTTCCATTACAACTTCCCGCCCTACTCGACTGGTGAAACCGGTCGCGTCGGCTCACCGAAGCGCCGCGAAATCGGCCATGGCCGCCTCGCCAAGCGCGCGCTGGTCGCCGTGCTGCCGACCGAAGCCGAATTCGGCTACTCGATGCGCGTCGTCTCGGACATCACCGAATCGAACGGTTCGTCATCGATGGCGTCGGTTTGTGGCGGCTGTCTGGCGCTGATGGATGCCGGCGTGCCTATCAAGGCACACGTTGCCGGTGTGGCGATGGGCCTGATCAAGGAAGGCAACCGCTTTGCCGTCCTGACCGACATACTCGGTGACGAAGATCATCTGGGCGACATGGATTTCAAGGTCGCCGGCACCGAAAAAGGCATCACCGCGCTGCAGATGGACATCAAAATCACCGGCATCACCAAGGAAATCATGGACGTTGCCCTGAAGCAGGCCAAAGACGGCCGCATGCATATCCTCGGCCTGATGAAAGTGGCCGTGCCGGCGCCGCGCGGCGCATTGTCGCAATACGCACCGCAGATCATCAAGATCAAGATCAATCCCGACAAGATCCGCGAAGTGATCGGCAAAGGCGGCAGCGTCATCCAGGCCATCACCAAGGAAACCGGCACCCAGATCGACATCGACGACAACGGCAACATCAGCATCGCCTGCGTGTCGGCTGAAGCCGGCGCGGCCGCGAAGAAGCGTATCGAAGACATCGTGATGGACGTGGAAATCGGCAAGACTTACGAAGGCCCGGTATTGCGTTTGCTGGACTTCGGCGCGATCGTGCAATTGCTGCCCGGCAAGGACGGCCTGCTGCACATTTCGCAAATCGCCCACGAACGCGTGAATGCGGTCGCGGATCACTTGAAAGAAGGCCAGATCGTCAGGGTCAAGGTGCTCGAGGCCGACGACAAGGGGCGTGTGCGCCTGAGCATGAAAGCGCTGACCGAGGCGCCGCCGCGGACGCCGCGGGCTGAGCATGTGCCGGCGACGGAAGAAACCCCGCAGTCGTAACGCGATTGGCGCCAGGCCTGGAAGGAAGAAAAAAGCGGCTTGCGGGCCGCTTTTTTTCGGTCAACGGCCGCCACAACCTGAATTCTTGAACCACAGAGGAAGTGCAAAGGCGTGCCGGTTTTCTCCTTGTTCTCTGTGGTCTCTGTGGTTCAAAGTTTTGACGCCGAAGATAGCCCCGCCACCACCCGATGGAGTCACCACGGGAAACGCGAAGACTTCTGGTGAAATATCCGGCCCAACCGCGTATAATTCGCGATTCGCGTAACGCCGAAACGGGGTGTAGCGCAGCCCGGTAGCGCGCCTGGTTTGGGACCAGGATGTCGTAGGTTCGAATCCTATCACCCCGACCAAAGCTTCAAACCGCGAAGTCCGATACACAAAAGCTGACGCCAAATTCGGCTCGAGTATTCCAGAAACGCGCCCGTAGCTCATCTGGATAGAGCACCGGCCTTCTAAGCCGGGGGTAACAGGTTCGAGTCCTGTCGGGCGTGCCATTATCGTTCGCGAAGCGAGCGGGAATGGGGCGACCGAGCGAGCATGCTCGCGCACAGGATTCGAAAGGCATCGGCGATGCTCCGCAGGAGCCGCCGTGGCGGGGTCGCGGGACGTGACCGAGTTCTGTCGGGCGTACCAGAATCCTCGCTCGGCCGCCGCGCCCGCCTTGCCATACTTTCCACCCAATGTTTCCGTATGTCGTTCGACGCAAGTTCTCTGTCACCAGCGGCCCGATGAAGTCTTGGCCTTCCTGCGCGACAATCGCCAGCACTGCGATGTGCGTGCTAACGGAACCTACCCAGGCAGGTGGGACTTCAGCGTAGCGGCCCCTGCCCAATCAATACTGCGGCAAACTGGGGACGAGGCATTGACATGGTGGGACCATGAGACGCGTCCAGAGACGTCCGCTTTCCGCATCATGTTTTTTGCAATGAATTTTTCGGGTATGTGCGCTTCACAACATATCCGGGTATGCTGAATTTTGTATCATGGGTAACAGTGCGGTGGCCTGCCCGGCCTCGGCACGAATCGCCTGAACCGCAATTGAATGGTCGCCAGGAAGAAGTTCTGTCCCGCGTGCAACAGACTGTCCCTACCCGTCGCGTTTAACTAATTTTGCAAAAATGAAAATTGCCATCGTCGGCATGTCATTCAGATTTCCCGGCACCAATGCGGAACGGTATTGGCCGGACTTGCTGGGCGGGCGTGATCTGGTAACGTCGGTGGAGTCGGCCCGCTGGGCGCAGGAGACCTTTCGCCATCCGGGCAAGAACCATCCCGGCACCAGCTATACGTTTGCTGCCGGCTCGATCGGCGATGTTTCGACCTTCGATGCGGGCTTTTTCGGGATTTCGCCGCGGGAAGCCGCGCAAATGGATCCGCAGCAGCAGCGGCTGTTGCTGGAAATGAGCTGGGAGGCCTTTGAGAACGGCGGGATCAAGCCCTCCCGTGTCAAAGGCAGTCGTTGCGGCGTATTCATCGGCATCTCCAGCGCCGACTACGCCTACCGGTTTGCCGACGACCTCGGCGCCATCGACTCCAAGGTCGCCACCGGAAATACCTCAAGCATCGCCGCGAACCGTATTTCATATGTATTCGATCTGCGCGGTCCCAGCATGGCGCTCGACACCGCCTGTTCCTCCTCGCTGGTGGCGTTTCACCAGGCCTGCCAGTCGATTCGCTCCGGCGAGAGCACGCTGGCCATTGCCGGTGGCGTCAGCCTGCACCTGCACCCGTACGGATTCATTGCCTTTTCCAAGGCCTCAATGCTGTCGCGGCGCGGGAAATGCAGCGTCTTCGACGCGGCGGGTGATGGCTACGTTCGCTCGGAAGGCGGCGGCGTCTTTATCCTGAAGGATTACGATCAGGCCATCGCCGACGGCAATCACGTCCTGGCAGTGGTCGCGGCGTCCGCCGTCAACAGCGACGGCAAGAAATCCGGCCTGACCGTGCCCAGCAGCCAGGCGCAGGCCGAGTTGCTGGTGAGTGCGTATGCCAGTGCCGGCATCGATCCCGCCGACATCGACTATGTCGAGGCGCATGGCACCGGCACCGCCGTCGGTGATCCGATAGAGACTCGCGCGCTCGGTGAGGCGCTGGCAAGATTTCGCCCGAAGGACCAGCCGCTGCTCATTGGCTCGGTGAAAAGCAATCTCGGCCACCTGGAAGCGGCATCCGGCGTGGCCGGGCTGGTGAAGGCGGTGTTCTGCGTTCAGCACCGGACGGTGCCGGCAACGATCCATGTCGAAACGCTGAATCCCAATATTCCCTTTGGCGAATTGAATTTGCGCGTCACGCAGAAAACCACCGCACTGAAAGCGGCCGGACGCCTGATCATCGGTGTCAATTCATTCGGCTTCGGCGGCGCAAACGCACACGTCATTCTCGAAAGCCCCCCCGCGACGGTCACACAGTTGCACGCCCGGAAACTCAAGTCGCGGCTCGATGTGCCGTTGCCTTTGCTGGTGTCTGCGAAGACGCCCGCCGCGCTCAAAGTTGCCGCACGCGAACTGTCCGCGCATCTGCGGGCCCACGTCGATACCAGTCTCTACGATATCGCCTGGAACACCGTGTACAGCCGCGACTGGCACGAGCATCGGGTCCTCCTGTATGGGGCAACGCATCGAACGCTGGCGTCGGCATTGCTGCATTTCGTCGACGGCACCGAATCGGAGGTGCCGATCGAGGCCGCGACCGCGCTTGAAGCACCGGGTTTGGTTGCATTCGTCTATTCCGGCAATGGCTCGCAATGGGAAGGAATGGGCCGGCAATTGCTCGAAGCAGACCCGGTATTCAAGGCAGCCGTGCAGGCGGTCGATGCGATCTTCATGAATCTCGCCGATTTTTCTCTTGAGGACGAGCTTGCCGGCCGGAATGGCGCGGGCCGCTATGCGTTGACCGAAGTCGCGCAACCGGCCTTGTTTGCCTGGCAGGTGGGCATGACGGAAATGCTGCGCTCGCAGGGGTTGATGCCCGGCATGGTCACTGGTCACAGCGTCGGCGAGGTGGCCGCTGCGTGGGCATCGGGGGCGTTGACGCTGGAGCAGGCGGTGCAGGTGATTTATCACCGCAGCCAATTGCAGGGGAAGACCCGCGGCGAAGGCCAGATGACCGCTGTTGCCATGAATGAAGCGCTTGCGGCGCAAATCCTGGAGGCGCTGAACCTGAACGACCCCGTTGTCATTTCCGGCATCAACAGCGCGCGCGGCATCACCCTTGCCGGGAGCACGGCGTCGTTGGCCGAAGTGGAAAAAGCGCTCGCAGAACGCGGGATCACTTTCAAGCGCCTGGACCTCGACTATGCATTTCACAGTCCGGCGATGAATCCGATCGAATCGGGCATCTACCGCGCCTTCGCCGCGCTGGTGCCCGGCGCGCAGAAGATCCCCTTTGTGTCTGCCGTCACCGGCGATCAGTTGTCCGGCACCCTGCTCGGCGCCTACTATTGGTGGCAGAACATTCGCAATCCGGTGCAATTCGAAAAAGCCACCGCCGCCATTCGCAAAATGGGCGCCGGCGTGCTGATCGAAATTGGCCCGCACCCGGTATTGCGCACTTACCTCAACGACAACATCAAGGACGCATTGCCGGGCCGGGTGCTTGCCACCGGTGTTCGTGGTGACGACAGTCCGCGACGTGTGTGGTCGACGGTAGCGCAGGCGCTGCTGGCCGGCGTGCCGGTGGATCTCAAGCACCACTTTCCGGACGCGGCGCCGTTCGTGGCGCTGCCGAATTACCCCTGGCAACGCGAGCGCCACTGGCAGAATGTCACCTCCGAATCGGCGAACATCCTCAACCGGCACAAAGTCCATCCCCTGCTGGGATACCGCCTCGGGCCGCAAAAGCTGGTCTGGGAAAACCAGGTCGACCTGTTGTTGAATCCGACGCTTGCCGATCATGGCGTCGGCGAAGCCATCGTCTTTCCCGCCACTGCATTTGTCGAGCTTGGGCTGGCAGCGGCCATGCAGTGGCATGGCGACAAGGCCGCCCAGGCCGGCGGGCCGGCGCCGGCCGATACCATGATCGAACTCGAAGAACTGGAGATTCATTCACCGTTGCTGATCGACGCGGACCATGCCAAAGTATTGCGTGTCGAAATCGACCCTGCCGACGGGGCATTTACGGTCAAGGCGCGCGTGCAGCACAGTGGCGAGGCCTGGGTCGTGCACGCGTCCGGACGCGTGCCGAAGGAGCCGCAGGGCATCCTGTTCGCCGCGGAACGGGCAGAGCCGCCGGCGCGGGCCACCGATTTCGATGCCGGTCTTCACCATCAACTGACGCTTGCCGCGGGATTGAACTACGGCCCCGCATTCCAGGCGGTCGATGCCGGCTGGATCGAAGGCGATGCCGTGTGGGCGCGCCTGGCGGTGCCCGCGGCCATCGGCGCCGACATCAGCCATAGCGTCCTGCATCCGGCGTTGCTGGACTGCACCCTGCAACTGATCATCCATGCGATGCGTAAGCAGGCCGCGCTTCAGTTCAACGTCGCCTATGTGCCGATCAAGTTCGGGCGCCTCATTTTTCAGTCCGGAAAAGGGCTGCCGGTCATGGCGCGCGCCGACCTGGTTCGCTGTTCGCCGCATTCGCTGTCCGCGCACTTCACGCTGTTTGACGAGCGCGGCCAGGTGGTGGCGTGGGTTCGCGACGTGCGTTTCCGCAGCGTCCGTTTGCACGGCGATGCCGGCGACCATATACGGTTTCTCAATTACGCGGGCGTTGCCCAGCCGAATCCGCTCAGCCCGAAGGCGCTATTGCCGAACTTTGCCGACAACCTGCAGACCGCGCTGTCCGCGGCGTCGCGGCGGCTCGTCAAGAATTCCACGCTGCTCCCCTATACGCATGAAATCGAGCCGCTGCTCGATGCCTTGTGCGCCGCATTTGCCCTCGATGCCATCAGGCACATCGCGGAAGACGGCGCGTTCCTGTCCGATGCACGGGTGGAACAGCTGGCGGCCGACAGTCCGCGCTCGGCGCTGCTGGTCACGCGCCTGATCGCAATGCTGCAGGAAGACGAGGTGCTCGACCGCAACGAGAACGGCTGGCATTTTCGCGAAAGCGTCGAGGCGCCGGCGCCGCACGACATCTGGAACGCGCTGCTTGCCGACCATCCCGGGTACTTCGCGATCTTTCACGCCGTCGGCCGCGCCGGCCTGAATCTGGGCCGTATCCTGGATGGAAGCATCGTCGCGGAGAGCGTGCTGCCGCAGGAATGCACGGTGGGCGCCATGTTTGCCGAAGCGCTTGGCGCCAGTGGCAAGAACGCCATCAGCCAGGCAATGCAATCCTGCGCCACGCAAGGGCTGGCACGCCTTGGCGAGGGACAACGCCTGCGTATCGTCGAGATCAGCCGCGGTGTGCCGGCTTTCGCCGGCGAGCTGCTGGCGTGTATAGACGCCGGCCGCCGCGATTATGTGATCGCCACCAGCAGTCGCAAGTCCAAGGAGGACTGCGAGCTCGCCGCCGAACGATTACCCGGCGCCGCCGTGCATTTGTTCGGCGCCGAAGCGGACGCTGCCGCGCGCTTCGCATCAGACGCGATGGCAGGACGCTTCCAGTTTGCGATCCTGGTCAACGACTTCAATTGCGATGAAGAAGCGCAGCAGGCGCTTGATCATGCGCTTCGGATGCTGGAGCCCAATGGCACGCTGGCGATGCTTGGCACGCCTTCATCGCGCTGGCTGGACCTTCTGTTTGGCGCGACCGATCACTGGTGGACCCATCCGGCCTCGGCGAAAACGGCGCCGGTCGAGCGCACCCAGCAGTATTGGCAGCAATGCCTGGCCGAACGCGGTCTTGAATGCAAAGCCACCATCCTGCTTTCGCCCGAGGTGGCAACCAGCCCCTTCATGATCATCGCGGATGTGGCCTGCGGGACGCCTGCCATTTTGCCTGCCCCGGCTACTGTCGGCGGCGTTGCCGCCGATGCCGCCGCCGATGCCACTGCCGCCGATGCGGTTGCCGCCATGGCGCCGCGCCGGCCGGCGTGGATCCTGCTGGCCGATGAGATCACGGCAGAATCGGGGCTGGTGGCGCGTCTCACCCGGCAAATCGAAGCGCATGGCGGGCAAGTGCTTGATGCCGGCACGGCGTGGCGCGCCGCGCCGTCGAGCGCCGAATCAGCCGGCGTTACAGCGGTGAAAGATGCATCGGTGGACGTTTCATCAGTTGACACGACATCAGTTGACACGACATCGCTCGCCGCGTTGATCGGCGATGCCTGCAAGCAGCACACGACCCTGGCTGGCATTGTCCATCTTTACGGCCTGAAGCCGCGCAACACGCGCGATCAATCGGCTGATTTTCTCACCCGCCAGGTGGAGTCACAGGTACAGCGCTGCGCGATTGCCGCGGCACTGGTGCAGGCCTGTGAAATCACCCGCACCGACACCACCTGCTGGCTGGTGACGAAAGGCGCGGGCGCGGCCATGTTGCCAGGGCGCAAATTCCAGCTGGCCGATGCGTCCGACGCCCCGCTGTGGGGGCTGGGACGCACCCTGCTGAACGAGCCGGCGCATCTGTCCATCCGCATGATCGACATGGAACGCGGCCGAAACGGCGATATGCCGAGCGACGCGCTGGTCGCGGCGCTGGCGCGTGAGCTGCAGGCGGCCGACGAAGAGCAGGAAGTGATACTCACGCAGTCCGGTGAGCGTTTTGTGCCGCGGCTGCGCGGACTGCCGCGCACGCTGCCGCCGACCGCCCGGCCGCCGCTCTCAACGACATTGCGCCTGTGCTTCCAGTTTC
The DNA here is from genome assembly GCA_031404095.1 of Betaproteobacteria bacterium. Classification (GTDB taxonomy): domain Bacteria; phylum Pseudomonadota; class Gammaproteobacteria; order Burkholderiales; family Usitatibacteraceae; genus UKL13-2. The sequence continues at coordinate 12,204 of JANNGY010000048.1, forward strand.
CCGGTCAATTGCGCAACCTGCGCTGGGAAGCATTTCCGCGCGAATTTCCCAAGGCTGACGAAATCGAGATCGAGGTCGCCGCCACCGGTCTCAATTTCCGCGACGTCATGTATGCGCTCGGCCTGCTGTCCGACGAAGCGGTCGAAAACGGCTTTGCCGGGCCGACGCTCGGGCTCGAGTGTTCCGGCGTGGTAATCGCCGTCGGCGCCGAAGTCGATGGCTTCGGTCTCGGCGACCGGGTGGTGGCGTTCGGCCCATCGAGTTTCAGCAATCACGTGCACACCAAGGCGCTGGCCGTGTCGCGAATCCCGCCGGGCATTTCCTTCGAGGCGGCGGCGACGATTCCCAGCACCTTTTTCACTGCCTATTATGCGATTCATCACCTGGCCCGGCTGCGTGAAGGCGAACGCATCCTGATACATGGTGCGGCTGGCGGCGTCGGTGTCGCCGCGATCCAGCTCGCCAAGCATTTCGGCGCGGAGATTTTCGCCACCGCCGGGTCCGACGACAAGCGCGATTTCCTGCGATTGCTCGGGGTGGATCACATCTTTGACTCGCGTTCGCTGGCGTTTGCCGACGAGATCCTGGCCATCACCCAGGGCGAGGGCGTTGACGTGGTATTGAATTCACTCGCGGGCGAGGCAATCAATCGCAACCTGCGTATCCTCAAGCCGTTCGGGCGATTCCTGGAACTCGGCAAGCGCGACTTTTACGAGAACACCCGGATCGGCCTGCGGCCGTTCCGCAATAACATCGCCTATTTCGGCATCGATGCCGACCAGCTCATGCAGGAACAGCCGGCGCTTACCCAGGCGCTGTTCGGCGAAGTCATGGCGCTGTTCGACGAAGGCATCCTGCATCCGCTTCCCTATCGCCTGTTCGAGGCCGACGAAGTCGTCGAGGCTTTCCGCTACATGCAGCAGGCGCGCCAGATCGGCAAGATCGTCGTCACCTATCCGCACGGCATCAAGGCGATCCACGTGCCGCGACCGCAGCCGTCCCCGCTGCACCTCGCCGCCGACGCGACCTATCTCGTCACCGGCGGCCTGGGCGGTTTTGGTCTCAGGACGGCGCGCTGGCTGGTGGAGAAGGGCGCGCGTAACCTTGCCCTGATCAGTCGCAGCGGGCCGGTCGATGCCGATGCACAGGCGGCCATCGTGGAACTGACGGCGCGCGGCGTGCACGTCCTCGCGACGGCCTGCGATGTGACCGATCGCCATGCGCTGGCCGGCGTGCTGGCGACGATTGCGCAATCGATGCCGCCGTTGCGCGGTGTGCTGCATGCGGCGGTCGTGATCGAGGACAGCCTGGTACGCAATACCCATGCCGCTCAGATCCGCAAGGTATTCGCGCCGAAGATACTCGGCGCGCTGAACCTACACCTGCTGACGAGTGCACTGAAGCTGGATTTCTTTGTGCTTTACTCATCCGCGACCACGCTGTTCGGCAATCCCGGACAGGGCAATTATGTCGCGGCCAATGCCTGGCTAGAAGCCCTCGCTGCAGCCCGGCGCGCGGCGGGAATGCCGGCGCTTTGCGTGCGCTGGGGCGCGATCGAGGACGCCGGATTCCTCGCCCGCAATACCCAGATCCGCGATGCCCTGCAGGGCCGCATGGGCGGCAGCGCGATCAAGTCCGGGGACGCGCTCGACATTCTCGAAGAGTTGATGGTCACCAATCGTTCCGACCTGGGCGTGCTGGAACTCGACTGGAAGGCGCTCAGCCGATTCCTGCCGACGGCGAAATCGCCCAAGTTCAGTGAAATGGAAGCCGACGGCGGCGACGACGACTCCGACGGCGACCATGCCGACGACATTCAGCGCCTGCTCGCCGAGCTGTCGCCGGAAGAACTGGTGACGACTTTCAAGGAAATGCTCAAGGCGGAAATCGGCGAAATCCTGCGCATGCCGGCGGACAAGATCGACGACACACGGTCGGTCTACGACATGGGTCTCGATTCCCTGATGGGCGTCGAGCTCGCGCTGGCGATCGAATCGCGCTTCGGCATTCGCCTGCCGGTCATGGCATTGAGCGACAGCCCGACGATTGCCAGGCTCGCCGACAAGATCATCGCGCAGCTCAGGGGCGCCGGCAAGGATGAAGAGGCGACGCCGGCGATGGAACTTGCCGCGCAGGTTCAACAGTTGGCCGGGCAACATGAGGCCAGCGTCGACACGCAGGCGATCGAGCGCTTCGCGAAGGAAATGGAAGCCGGACAGGCGCTCACTGCCAGGAAGATGATTCACTGATGTCTCGCAAGGGCATGATGGGCCTCAGTGCCCAGCTCAAGGACAAGCTTATCCAGCAGACGCTGGAGCGGCGCCTTCGCCAGGCTGGCGTGGCCGGTGTGGCTGGCGAAGGCAACGAGATGCGCGCGACCAAGTTCGCGGCGGCGCCGTTCGGTGCGGCGCGCGATGTTCCCGAGGCGTTTTACCGTTTCGACCTCCATCCCGGCTATCAGCAGCTGCGCATCGTCAACGACGGCGCCGCCCGGCTGGGCGTGCGCAATCCGTTTTTCAAGCAGCACGAAGGCATGGTGGGGGCCACCACGCAAATCGGCGGCCAGTCGTACATCAACTACGGCAGTTACAACTACCTGGGCCTGTCCGGCGACCCGCAGGTCTCGGCCGCCGCCAAGGAGGCGATCGACCGCTATGGGACCTCGGTATCGGCCAGCCGCATCGTCTCGGGCGAACGGCCGATACATCGCGAGTTCGAGCGCGCGCTGGCCGAAGTCTATGGTGTCGATGACGCCATCACCTTCGTCAGCGGCCATGCCACCAACGTCACCTCCATCGGCTATCTGTTCGGTCCCAAGGACCTGATCCTGCACGACGCGCTGATCCACAATTGCACGTTGCAGGGCATCCAGTTGTCGGGCGCCCGCCGCCTCGCCTTTCCGCATAACGACTGGGCCGCGCTCGATGCGATCCTCAAGGACCAGCGGCGTCAGTTCGAGCGCGTGCTGGTGGTGGTGGAAGGCATCTACAGCATGGATGGCGACTATCCCGACCTGCCGCGTTTTGTGGAGGTCAAGCGCAAGCACCGCGCCTTCCTGATGGTCGACGAAGCTCACTCGTTCGGCGTCATGGGCAGGAACGGCCTGGGGATTCGCGAACACTTCGGCATGGCCGGCGCCGACGTCGATATCTGGATGGGCACGCTCAGCAAGGCGCTCGCCGGATGCGGCGGCTATATCGCCGGCGAAGCCGCGCTGGTGGAACATCTCAAATTCATGGCGCCGGGATTCCTGTACAGCGTCGGCATGTCGCCGCCGGTGGCGGCGGCATCATTGGCGGCGCTGCAATGCCTGAAACGCGAGCCGGAGCGTGTTCATGCCCTGCAAGCGCGCGGAGAGTTCTTCCTGAAACAGGCCAAGGCGGCGGGTATCGATACCGGATTCAGCGCCGGCCTCGCCGTGATCCCGGCCATCACCGGCAGTTCGCTGCGAGCGGTGCGCCTGTCCGAAGCGCTGTTCCAGCGAGGTATCAACGTGCAGCCGATCCTCTATCCCGCCGTCCCGGAAAAATCCGCGCGGCTGCGATTTTTCATCTCCTATCGCCATACCGAAGCGCAGATTTGCGAAACGGTGACGGCACTGGCGGAGGAGCTTGAGCGGTTGTAGGTCTATTTCAAATTCGTTGCATCCATCGGCAAATTGGCCAGCATTGCAACGTCACACCAAACTGAAGAAACCGTCGTCCCAGCGGAGGCTGGGACCCAGTCCTTTCCAACAAAACTTCAAATTTCCATTGAATTCAGATTGTGTAAGGGACTGGGTCCCAGCCTC
>JANNGY010000049.1:0-8899 GCA_031404095.1 Betaproteobacteria bacterium
TGTCACCGTTCAGCAGCGTGTAATCAAGGTCGAAGAGTGCCAGGTTCATTTTGAATTCATACCAGTGAGGGCTGCGACATTTCCTTCAGCAGCGGCAAGGTGATTTCACGCCCGGTTTCGAGCGAGTACTGGTCCAGCGCATCGAGCATCTGCACCAGCGAAGCCATGTCGCGGCGCGAATGCCGCAACAGGTAAACAATGACCTCCTCGCGCAACGGAAATCCTCTTGTCCCTGCATGTGCACGCAGCGCGTCGGCTTTTTCCGTATCCGACAGCGGGTGCAGTTGAAACACCAGGCCGCTGCCCAGCCGCGACGCCAGATCGCGACGCAATGCCAGGTCGCGCGGCGGCGCGTTGCCGGCAACGACGACCGCGCCCGTGGACATCTGCTGGCGATTGATCAGGTTGAACAGCGTCTGGTGCATGTCATAGCTCATCGTCTGCACATGGTCTATGGCGTAACGGGCCGCGGCATCCGGTGGCGCGTTCGATGCATCGGTGGACAGCAGCGCGCAGCCCTGTCCGGCGCACGCCTGGATGAGGTGCGTCTTGCCGCTGCCCGCTGCGCCCCACAGATAGAGAATTCTGCTCTGGTCCCGCGCGTTGGCATCGAGCCATGCGCGCAAAGCGGCCAGCGCTTCAACATTGCGGCCCGCGACGAAATTGGCAAAGGTGGGGACGGGAGTGGGAATGAGATCCAGAACGAGTTGCTTCACGCCCGAATTATACCTTCGGCCCAAACGCTTCCCGGCATTAATGAAGCGGTTGGGATATGCGACCTTAAGGCTTGTTGAAATTCGATACAGTCCAGCGCGTGGTGCCCAGTGCAGGGTACTTCCCTCTTTGTTAAAGAGGGTGAAGCAGGGGTTTCGGGCGGCATGCCGTGCGCCTGCGAAACGGCAGCCCAAGGTAGTGGGCTGTGCGTCCTGCAAGGATTGAGGCAATGCTGTTCACTTAATTCCCGTGCGCCCTAAGGTATCGAAGGGCTTCATGCACAAAGGCCCTTCGATACCTCAGGGCGAACGGTGAAAATTTGGCAATGTGAACATCATTGGGGACTGAGGGTCATGGCACTCTGTTACGCCCAACAGCCCGTCATTCCAGCGTCCCACAGGGACTTCCGTTGGTCGAAGCTGGAATCCAGTCCGCCGTACTTGTCAGAATTTGGTTTGGACTGGGTCCCAGCCTTCGCTGGGACGACGAACTTTTAAGATGTCGATTGAATCTGGGGTTGATCGCGTAAGCACAAATATTGCTCAACAATTGCTTAACCGAGTGCCATGAGGGACTGAGGGAAATTTTCGGCCGCCAAGCCTGCACGAACACCTGCAAATCCCTCTCAATCTCTCCTTCGACGCGCTCAGGACAGGCTCTTTTTCAAAGGGAGAAGTGCCTGCGTGTGAGCGCGCCGAGAATGGATATTTCGAATTTCAACAAGCACTCAAGGAACTCCGGGCCGAAAAAAAACGGCCGGTGTCGCCACCGGCCGTTTTGATCTTGCAAGAAAACGTGGGTCAGAACTCGTAGCGGAAAGTCGCCTGCACCGCCCACTGCGACTCACCACGCTGCTGGCGGGTGACGAAGTCTTCAACCGGGACGTTGCCGCCGATCCGGTAGATGTACTTGCCATTTGCATCCAGGCCCGCGTACTGCACGAAGCTGCGTGCCTGGCCGCCGGCCGGCTGGAACGCCACTTCGTCGATGTGGCCCCAATCCTTGTTGATCAAATTGCCGACGTTGAGGATGTCAAGGATGAAAACCGACTTGTGGTGTTTCATGAAGCCCGGCATTTCCTGGCTGAAGCGCATGTCGAAGGTGTTGCTCCAGGGCGCGAAGCTGGAATTGCGTGGCACCACCCGGCCTTTATAGTCGCGCAGGCCCGGCTGGGAATCGACGAATGCCCAGAAGGCGCTCTCGTTGAGGCGGCTGCCTGCGTTATCGCCGGCGAACACGACCTCACCGGAACCGGGGGCCGACGGAATGTACATCAGGTCGTTGCCGGCAGAGCCGTCGCCGTTCAGGTCGTTCTCGATGGTCCAGCTATACGGCTTGCCCTTGCGAACTTCGGCGAACAGCCCGACCTGCGTTTTGTAGCCGGAGAAAAAGACCGGTTGCCAGTTGAGCGTTCCGTTGACGCGGCTTTTCACCAGGTACGCCGAGTTGGCAACGACATGCTCATTCGGATTCAATATTGCCCGGGAGGCGTAGTTGGAGAACGCCACCGATGACGTCAGCGGGCTCACTTCGACTGCGTCGGTGTAAGTGTATGACAGAGACCAGGCCCAGCCCTTGGTCATCGGACGGCTCAACGAGATGGTGGCCAGATTGCCGCCACCCTTGTCGGTTTCCGTTGCCTGCAGCACATTGTTGAAGGCTGCATTGCTCAGCGCGCGCGAGCGTGCGCCGACGCAAGCGCCGGTCGTCGTCACGTTGAAACCTGTCCAGCAGGAGCCAAGATAGGCCTGCGGCGTATAAAACAGCTCGCGGCCGTCGGTACCCCTGGCTGTCGGTGCACCGAGGTTCAGGTTCTGGTAATAGATGGCCTGTTTGGTCTTGGTATACAAGTACTCCATTCCAAACACGATTCCGCCGTACGGCAGTTCGTGTTCAAAGCCCAGATTCGCTTTCCACACCGACGGCTGGCCGAGCGCGCCATCGATAAAGTCGACGTTAGCGGCAGGAGTCGCGCCGGTGAAACTGGTCGGCTGATTGTTGGGGTCGGAACTGAAAATGCCGCCGGTGACCGGACAGGCCGGGAAGCCAAGCGTGCCGCAACCGACCACCCGTGTCGCAACACCGGTATTCTGGAACTGGTTGGCGAACCAGACGTTCGCCGCCGCGCCCTGGAACAGGCCGAAACCACCGCGCAACTGGGTCGGGCGTGTTTGGTCGAAAGTATAGTTAAAGCCGACGCGCGGCTGGAACAGTTCTGCACCATCGATGGTGACGGTATTGTCGCGTCCAAAGCCGCCGGTTTCCCGCACGGTACCGACCGGATTGCCGGCAATCGTCGGCGCAGCAGCAGCGGCATTGTAAAGTGGCTTTTCCGGGATGCTCAACTTATCGAGGCGCAGACCTGCCGACACCGTCAGGTTTGGATTGACCGCCCAGGTGTCTTGCAGGAAGACGCCGAGGTTTTTCATCGTGAAATTCGCCACGCCGTTCGACAGCGAACCGCCCGGCGCGGCAATTTGCACCTGATAGCTCGACGGACGGCCGCGGCTGTAGTTTTCCAGAACCGCCTGTTCGATAAGGGCCGCTGGCGTCGCGCCGCCACAGGTGATCGAGCCAAAGGTGTAGGTGTAGGTTGCGCTGCTGTTCACGCAACTGAAGGTGTAGTTGCCCTTGGTGTTCTGCAGGAACGCATTGAAAATCTTGTTATCGCTGTAGTCGGAACCAAACTTCACTTCATGCTCGCCCAGCGCCCAGTTCGCGCCCACATACGCATCCTGCGTCTCGGTCGCCAGGTTGTTGAAATGGCGGCTGCGCTCGGTGCCGAAAATGATGCCGCGAGTACCAGTCAAGAGACCAGCAGGTGCGCCCGGCGGCAATGCGCCGGTGACGTTCAAAGTGATTTCCGGCCTGTCAACGGTATTGACCGGCTTGCTTTTGTAATCGCGTGTCGAGAATTTGGCCTCGGTCGAAAAATTCGGCGTCCAGTCGGCAAACCACTGGCCGACAATCGTCTCCAACTCCTTGACCTGCGTATAAAGGTGAGAACTTAGCGGTAGCTGGTTGGCAAAGTAATCCGGAAATTGTGGCTCGGTTTGTTCGGTCTTGGCGTAACGCAGGCTGGCCCGGTGTTGCGCGTTGATATTCCAGTCGAGTTTGAGGAGAGCATCCTTGACGATCAGTTTCGCGCCGGTATCCGGATTCGAGGTACCGATGTCCATGCCGTACTTGCTGGACGACAATGCCGACGCCGCAGCGATGAAGGATTCAGTCACCGCCACGTTGGTGCGCGAGCTGCCGATCGGACCGAAATCAGGCGAGGCACGGGTGCTTTCCAGTTCTTCATAGCTGGCAAAGAAAAACAGCTTGTCCTTGATAATCGGCCCACCGAGGGTCGCGCCCATGGTGTTTTCCTTGAAGGCCGGGGCCGCGCTGTATGAGTCGCTGGTGCGGTTGTAGCGGTCGCCGACGAGGGCGTCGTCGCGGGTGACGTAATAGATGCTGCCCTTGAAGTCGTTGGTTCCCGATTTCGTGACGGCGTTGATATTCGCGCCGGTATAGCCCTTCTGGGTCACATCGTAATTCGACACATTGATCTGCACCGACTGGATCGCGTCGATAGAAATCGGCTGCTTGGCCGTCGGCGCGTTATTGGACTCGAGACCAAACGTGTCGTTGGTGGTGACGCCATCGATGGTGAGCGAGTTATAGCGACTGTTCTGCCCGCCGGCAGTTATTTCGCCGCGTTCCTTGTCAGTCTGCGAAACACGCGGATCGAGCCGGGCGTAATCCTGCAGGTTGCGCTGGACCGACGAAAATGCATCGAGGTCGGCACGGCTGAGGCTGGTGGTCGCGCCCATCGCCGTATTGCTGAACTTGTCCGAGCCGACGTTCTGGCCGGTGACGACGATTGTCTCTACCGCCTGGGTCGCGCCACCCAGCCGCGCATCCACGCTGGCCGTTTCGGCGAGCTGCAGGTAGACATTCTCGCGTTTTTCAGTCAGGCCGCCTTTGCTGATGGTGACGGTGAAAGGGCCACCGGTACGCAAGCCGCGCGCCAGGTAGCGGCCCTCCGCATCGGTCACGGCATTGTTGATCGATCCGGATTCATTGTGGATGATGGTCACTTGCGCCCCGGAAAGGGCCTTGCCGTCCGCGCCGGTGATTTTTCCACCGATCGCCGCAGTCGTGTTCTGTGCGAAGGCAGGTACTGTGCCCACGGCGAGCGCGATGGCCAGTGCGAGCTTTGAGAGGCGAATCCGATTATGGTTGATCATGGTGGTAACCCCAGGGTGATGGTGGAGACGGTGGTTTCGGAAATCGCCTTGATTTTCCACCCGTCCGACTCGAATGAGTGCGGCCGGGGACAAAAAATCTGGCGCTTGGTTCACATCCAGCTTTGTAGCGGCCGATTATGACGGATTCATGTCTGGAAGTGAACCAATCAGTCAGGTTACGAAAAGTGCTTTGCCGGTAATTTCAATATCAACAATGACTTCCAGTAAATTCTTCCAAGAAAACCTTAATTATTTGGGATAAAAAATCGATTTCGCGCCGATAAAAATGTTGCGCAGATACAACATCCAATGCCTTTCGATCTCCTTACTTCAGTCGGTGGCATGAAAAGCCAATTCCTATTTCAGGCGCGTGATGCGCTCGCCGATAGGGGGCGGCGTATAAGGCGACACGGATGACAGATAGTTGACCAGGGCCTCGACGTCTAGCAAACTAACCCGGCGGTCGGTGCCCTTCAGGAACGCGCTGAATCCTTCGCTGCCGCCGGCCAGAAAACTGTTGGCGATGACGCGATAACGCTCATCCGGTTTGACCGCAATGCCATTGAGCTTGATCGAATCGGCGATGACCTTGTCGCCCCGGGGCCGCGAATCGTCCCAGGTGTAGCTGAATCCGCGTGACACGCCCATGATGCGAACACGATCGCCGGTGAACTGTTGCTCAAGCGCTTCCTTGAGTTGCGCACCGGTCAGCGTCATGCCGATCATGTCGTTCTGGAAGGGTTGAATCTTGAACAACTCGCCATAGGTCACGCTGCCGTCGGCCGCGGGAATCAGGGGCGCGCGCAGCGATCCGGGGTTGTTGAATGCGATCGTGCGCGGTGCGCTCGTGGCGAATTGCGCTGCTGATATTTGCGATTCCGAACCTGGCGCCTGCACGATGTTGATCGTTTGCGCGTCGGCAATCAGATTACCCAGCAACGATTCGCCAGCCTCATTGGCCATGATCGGCAACTCACGGGTGACCTTGGCCACCACCCGATTCTCGCGCGGTTTCACCAGCGTGTCGTAATTCTCAATCAGCGCGGCGAGCCGCGCATCCTTCGGCCCCTCCGGGCTCACCACCAGATTGCGCGCGGTCTTGCCGACAATGTCGCGCGTTGCGCGGTCGAGCTTCAGATCGATTTCCGTCACCAGCGTGCCGTAACTGCCGGCGCTGGTGGTGAGCTTACCGGCGAAATCGCAAATGTAATAGCGGTGGGTGTGCGCGCTGATCACCACATCGACTGCCGGATCGAAGCGCTGGACCATTTCCGTGAAACCCGTGTCGCTGCTGAAATTGCTGCACTCATTGAGGTTGCCGGATTGGACTCCCCCTTGATGCACCAGCACGACTATCGCTTCGATACCCTGCGCACGTATTTGCGGCACCAGGGCGTTCACCGTTTCAACTTCATCGCGGAAGTTCAGTCCGTCGGCGCCACCCGGGCGAACGATCGCCGGCGTGCCGCGCAAGGTCATGCCGATGAAGGCCACTTTGATGCCGTCGAATTCCTTCACGCCCCAGGCCGGGAACAGCGGTTTGCCGGTCGCCTCCTCGATCACGTTGGCGGCAAGGAAAGTGAACATGGCGCCTGCGTATGGCGCGCGCCCGTCGCAGTCCGGCTGCCCGGTTTTCTCGTCGACCTTGCAGCCACCCTCTTTCAGCCGCTTGAGATGCTTGATGCCGTAATCAAATTCGTGATTTCCCACGCCATGAAAATCGACGCCAACGAGATTCATCGCCTCGATGGTCGGCTCATCCTTGAATAACGCCGACAACAGCGGCGTCGCGCCGACCATGTCGCCGGCCGACACCACCGCGTAATTCGGATTCTTCGCCTTCAGGCTTTGCACCAGCGCGGAAAACTGCTCGATCCCGCCGGCAGGATCGAAACGGATGCCGGTCGATTTGCTGGCATCCGGCACCGGCACCCGCAGGCTGGGTGTTTTCAGGTTGCCGTGAAAGTCGTTGAACGCGATGAGTTTCACGTCGACGGTGGCGCTCAATGGGGCGCGCCCGTCACCGGACGTGGCACAGCCGCCGATGAACACGGCGGATGAAAGGAACAGCAGCGGCAACATGCGCTTCATGACGTCGGCTTTCGTAAAGCAATCATTGAACCTGGATTCCTCAGTTGACCGCTAATTGCCATCAAATATGTATTTGGTCATGATGACAAATTTAGTTTTCTGGACGATCACCTTTTGGGTGAGAGCGCTACGGGCGTGATTGCACGCTTTTGCGACTCCCTTGCAGCGTTGCTTCTCCTCGCAGAGTGTAGTCTGCGTCGTCGTCGCGCCTTGCCAGAGAGGCGCAAAAACGCACACTCACACCCGTCCAACTGAGGAATCCAGGTTGAAGCGCGCCATTTTACGCCAACACTGCTGCTACCCGGTGCACCCGGCCGCGGCATTCCGCGCCTTCGCTTTCCCCGGTATGATTCCGCCTTTCCCTCCCCCGCATTCCCCTTCGGCATTTTGCCGGGAGTCATCATCCATGCCACTCGCCTTGCAGAGCCTCATGGGCTTCGTCCTGCTGTTCGCCTTTGCCTGGGCGATCTCGGAAAAGCGCCACGTCATCAACTGGCGCACCGTGTTCGGCGCGATTATTTTGCAGGTAGTGCTGTTTTTGCTGCTGTTCAAATTTCCGTGGTTCAAGGAAATGTCGATGTTGCTGAACGACGCCCTGAATGGGGTCGCGGCGGCGACGCGGGAAGGCACCAAGTTCGTGTTCGGCTACCTCGGTGGCGCGGAAACGCCGTTCAAGATCGAAGACGGCAGGAGCCCTTTTGTCCTGATGACCAATGCCTTGCCGCTGATCATCGTCGTGTCGGCGCTGTCTTCGCTGCTGTTCTACCTGCGCATCCTGCCGATGATCGTCAACGCGTTTTCGTGGGTGCTGAAGAAGTCCATCGGCGTCGGCGGCGCGGTCGGCGTATCGACGGCCGCCAATATCTTTCTCGGTACGGTGGAAGCACCGATGTTCATCAAGCCTTACCTGATCAAGCTGTCGCGCGGCGAACTGTTCATCACCATGGCCGGCGGCATGGCGGGCATCGCGGGTACGGTGATGGTGCTGTACGGAATCATCCTGGCGCCGGTGGTGCCGGATGCGATCGGTCATGTGCTGATCGTTTCTTTCATCAGCGCACCGGCGGCGGTGGCCTTCTCGGCATTGATGGTGCCGCATGAAGGCCCGGTCACCGACGGCGACATCGCCGTCGACAAACCGTCGAGCAGTGTGATGGACGCCGTGACGCAGGGTACGGTTGACGGCGTCGCCAGCTACATCAATGTGGCGGCCATGCTGATCGTGCTGACCGCACTGATCGCGCTCACCAACATGATCCTCGGCCTGCCGTTCGCGAAAGGCGAAGGGCCGACGCTGCAGGGGGTCCTCGGCTGGTTCATGGCGCCAGTGGTGTGGCTGATCGGCATCCCCTGGGCCGACGCGCAAATCGCCGGATCGCTGATGGGTACCAAGACGGTCCTCAATGAATTCATCGCCTTCCTCGATCTCGCCAAAATGGGCCCGGATGTGATGGCCGAGCGCAGCCGCGTCATCATGATTTACGCCCTATGCGGCTTCGCCAACTTCGCCTCGATCGGCATCATCATCGGCGGGCTCGGCAGCATCTGCCCCGAACGCCGCGACGACATCATCGACATGGGTTACAAAAGCCTGGTCGCGGGCACGCTGGCGACGCTGTCCTGCGGCGCGCTGGTCGGCATTATTTACTAGGGCTTGTTGAAATTCGAAATATTCATTTTTGGCGCGCTGACAGTCAGGCACTTCTCCCTTTGAAAAAGGGGTAAGGCAGGGAATTCGCGAAGCGTGCTTCGCGCCTGTCGAACGGCCAGGCAATGCAGTGGCGGGCGCGCCCTGCAAGGGACTGAGAGGGATTTGCGACAATTGAGTGGCCGGACACACCGAAAATCCCCCTCAATCC
>JANNGY010000050.1:0-6731 GCA_031404095.1 Betaproteobacteria bacterium
CGCTGGAGGATGTGGGTCATGATCTTTGGTAGTCGGGTGATTGAAAAACATCGCGAGCTATATTCGTGCCGGGTTAAAAGCCGGGCACCTCCTCCTTTCCGAAAAGGAGGATCGAGGAGGATTCTGTGCGGGTAGTCGACACGCCAATTGTTGCACGGCGGGCGAAAGATGCTAGGGTAACGGCTGTTCGCGCGGCCATGCATCCAGACATAGATCAGAAGACTGCGACGTCAACTTCGGGGGAGTGTAAATGAGCGCCGAGATCAATCCAGCCACGGCAGGCGTACCCAACCAGGACTTGATCGACAAGGTCCTCGCCGCGGAGTCCGGTGCGCGCAATCCTGCGGGCGCCACCAAACAACTGATCGTCACCCTCGCGGTCGCGTGGTCGATTTTCCAACTGTGGATTTCCTCGCCGGTGCCGTACTGGGTATCGGCGGCCGTGCCGGCGCTGCAGAAGTTTGTCATGTTCAACGACACCATGGCACGCTCGATCCACCTGAGCTTTGCCGTTTTTCTCGTCTACCTCGCCTTTCCCATGTGGAAGAAGAGCCCGCGCAGCTACGTGCCGGCCTATGACTGGTTGCTAGCTTTCGTGGCGGCATTTTGCGCGAGCTACCTGTTCATCTTCCATGCCGAGCTCTCCACTCGCCAGGGCAGCCCCAGCACGCTTGATATCGTCGTCGCCTGTGCCGGCGTGGTCACGTTGCTGGAGGCCACCCGCCGCTGTCTCGGCAGGCCGATGATGATCATGGGCATCGTCTTCCTCGTATACATGTTCGCCGGGCAATACATGCCGGACATGATCTCGCACAAGGGTGCAACCCTGTCGCGCGCCGCTTCGCACCAGTGGATTACGACCGAAGGCGTGTTCGGCGTGGCGCTGGGCGTCTCGACCAGCTTTGTCTTTCTCTATGTGTTGTTCGGCGCCATGCTCGACCGGGCCGGCGCCGGCAATTACCTCACGCGTGTCGCGTTTGCGCTGATGGGTCACATGCGCGGCGGGCCGGCCAAGGCGGCGGTGCTGTCCTCCGGACTCAACGGCATCATTTCAGGTTCCTCTGTGGCCAATGTGCTGACCGGCGGCAATGTCACCATCATGCTGATGAAGCGCGTCGGTTATTCGCCGGTGAAGGCGGGCGCCATCGAAGTCGCGTCTTCCAGCAACGGCCAGATCATGCCGCCGGTGATGGGCGCGGCGGCATTCCTGATGGTCGAGTATGTCAACATCCCTTACAGCGAAATCATCAAGCATGCGTTCCTGCCGGCGATCCTCGCCTATCTTTCACTTTTGTACATCGTCCATCTGGAGGCGCTCAAGGCCGGGATGGTGGGCCTGCCGCGCCGCCTCTCGCCGTTTAAGGGCCGCATGCTTGGCTGGCTCGGGGCCATCGTCGGCACGCTGGTCATTGTCAAAGCTTCGCTGCTGCTCACCGAGTGGATTCCGCAGGCGTTCGGTGAAGGGTCAAGTGTGATCGTTGGCGTCATGGTGAGCATCATTTACGTTGGGCTGGTGTGGTATTCCGCGAGCTGGCCGGATAACGCCACTGAGGAACTGAGCGCCGAAGACATGGCCGAGTTGCCCGCGACCATGCCGACGCTGCTGTCCGGCCTGTTCTATATCCTGCCGCTGTTCATTCTGGTCTGGTGCCTGATGGTCCTCGAACAATCCCCGGGGCTGGCGGCCTTTTATGCCTGTACCTTCATGGCGTTCATGCTGGTCACGCAGCGGCCACTGATTGCGTTCTTCCGCAATCGTTCACTGGACGGTGCTGTGAAGCACGGCTTTCTCGATCTCTACCAGAGCCTGGAACTGGGAGGCCGCAACATGATCGGCATCGCCATCGCGACCGCGGTGGCGGGCATCATTGTCGGCACGGTGAGTCTCACCGGTATTGGCCAGGTGCTGGCCAATGTGGTCGAAGAGCTTTCCTTCGGCTCGCTGATGGGCGTGCTGGTGCTGACAGCCGTTTTTTCGCTGATCCTGGGCATGGGCCTGCCCACCACCGCCAACTACATCGTCGTCGCCACGCTGCTGGCGCCGGTGATCGTTTCGCTCGCGGCGTCACACGGCCTGGAGGTGCCGCTGATCGCGGTGCACCTGTTCGTCTTTTACTTTGGCATCATGGCCGATGCCACGCCGCCGGTCGCGCTGGCGGCGTACGCGGCGGCGGGACTGTCGGGTGCTGATCCGCTCGAGACCGGCGTGCAGGGATTCATTTACGAAATCCGCACGGCCATCCTGCCCTTCATGTTCATCTTCAATACGGAATTGCTGATGATCGGCATAACCTCATGGTGGCATTTTGCCTGGGTGGTACTTTCCTCCATCGCGGCCTGCTTCGTGTTCGCGGCCGTCACTCAGGGTTTCTTCTTCGTGCGCAATCGGGCGTGGGAGACGGCGGTGCTGGTGGTGGTCACGTTCACGCTGTTCCGCCCGGACATTTATCGCGACTGGTTTTACGCGCCCTATTCGGTTGCCCCGGTCACGCAACTGCAGGCCGAGATCGACAAGTTGAAGCCCGACGACAATATGCGCCTGCGGATCGAGGTCGAGGAAAAGGACAAGAGCGGCAAGGTCGAGATCGCGCAGCGCACCTTCATCCTGCCGGTGTCCAAGGGTCCACCCGAAGGACGCCTGAAGCGCGCCGGTCTGGAACTCGATGCGGCGCCGAAGGATGGCAAGCTGGAGATCGTCGATATCATCGTCGACAGCAAGGCCGAAAGGGCGCGGCTCGATATCGCCAACAGGAATCGGCTACTGGGCATCGAGGTGAGGAACCCGCAACCGGCCAAGGAATGGTTTGCGCTGCCGGCATTCCTGCTGCTGGCGCTGGTGATATTTACGCAACGCCGCCGCCTGACGGTGAAATCATGACGCCGCTCGCTGCAAGTCCATCGGCCACACCGCGCCGGCGCTGGCTGCCGGCACCGGGCACCTGGAAATACTACCTGCTGCTCGGCATGGTCGGCATCCTGGTTCTCGGCCCGCTTGGCGGGGTTACGGCGTCGTACATGAATTTCTCGCTCGGATTCTTTATCGGCGGACAGGTGCTGGCCGGAATCCTCGGTTCGGTAGTGACCTATGGCTACGGCGCCGATGGCAAGCACGGCGCCAATTACATTCAGACCACGGCCGCCTCGGTGGCAGGCATGAGCGGGATGGCGGTGGTGATCCAGGCGATGGTGTGGCTCGGGCTACCGCAGCCGCCGACCTGGGTGCTGATCCTCTACATGATGAGCATTGGCATGTTCGGTGTCGGCGTGGGTATGCTCTACACGCCGATCCTGGTGGATCGCCTGAAACTCAACTTTCCCTCCGGACTCGCGGTCGCCAATATCCTGCGCGCACTGACCGACCCGGTATTGCTTCGGCACTCGGTGTCGCGACTGTTCGGTGGCATGGCGCTCGGCATCGCCGGTGGCATCGCTTCGGCCAAGATCGCCGTCCTGGGCGCGATCGAACTCTCCACCTCGACCTTTGGCGCCGGCATGATTGTCGGCGCGCGCATCGGCATCGCCGCCATCGTCGGCGGCTTGGTGGGGTGGGCGCTGATCCCCTATTTCATTTCCATCGGCTGGCTGAACGCCGGTGAGCCGTTTCGCAAGATCACGTTCCTGATCGCGCTCGGCATGATCATGGGCGCGGCGCTGGTGGATGTATCGCAGATCCTCTGGCGAGCCTGGCAGCAATCGCGCGAGACCGCGAAGGCGCCACGGGTCGCGGAAGAAGACTGGAAGAAGATCAATATGGGTCGCCTGGTCGCCTGGGTAGTGTTCTGGGGCGTGACCATCGTCCTGGTGGGTTCGCAGCTATTGAATGTACCGGTGGGTTACCTGATTTTTGCCGTGGTGCTGGTGTTTGTGTTTGTGTTGGTCAACGGCATTTCCACCGGCATGACAGACTCAAACCCGATCTCCTCGGCCTTTGTGGTCACGGTGGTGCTGATGGCGGCACTGGGATTGAAAGATCCCATTGCCGGCCTGCTGGCGGCCAGTGTGCTTCTGATCGCCACTTCTTCAGGCGTCGATATGCAACAGGATCGTTCCACCGGCTGGCGCCTCGGCACCAATCGCGTCATCCAGTTCCGCTTCCAGGTGGTAGGCATCGTCATGGGCGCTGTCATGGCGGTTTTGTTCGCCAAACTGTTCATGTCCGCCTATCCGATACTCAGCCTCGACCAGACGACGCTCGCCGCTGACCAGCAACCGGAAAAATGGACCTCGGCCATGACCTACAAATTCGTCGGTGCCCTGCGCAGCCTCACGGATGACAAGCCATATCAACGTACCGCCATCTGGATCGGTGTCGCCATCGGCCTGGTGACGCAACTGTTGCGCCAGGCGATCAAGGCAAACGGGCGCTATCAAAGCTGGATCGCCGGCAGCCGCGCAGGCTTCGCCACTGACTTCGCGCTTGACGCGGCAATCCTGCCGTCACCCTACGCTTCCTCATTCGGCGGTTTCGTCAACCTGCCGACGTCAGCGTGGTTTGCGGCCGGCGGTGTGTTTTCGAGCGTCGTTGATACGCTGGCGAAGCGCCGCCAACGTGCCGGCATCAAGTCTGTCTTGCCCAGCGATATGAGTTCGACCTCGTTGCTGGGCGGCGGATTGATTGCGGGCGATGCCTTGGCCGCGCTGGGGCTCGGCCTGATGGGACTGGCGGCGTTGTTGTTCGCCTGATCCTGTTTCAGGAATAGCACACGCTGGCGCTGCGGGCTGCCTGGTCATTTGGCAACGTCGATGTCCTGGCAAACAACTGTTTCATGTGTCCGCCGTCACAGGATGCCCAGCGAAAGGCCGGTAAACTCCAGCATTGGCGCGGCTTTCAGGCCGAAATGTGGCTAGAGTCCTTGCCAGTGCTTGTGTTTGTCGAGTATCAAGGCGCGCCGCATGGTCGTACTTAATCGATTTGCTTCGTCGCGCGGCACGAAACGGTCGATTTGCCGCCATGCCAGGCAACCCGCTGCCGGGCACGGGCGTGATATTGTTTGGACAATGCTTGAAAAAAGGTTTAAAAAGGCTGCGTAAGGGGTTGAAAAGGCTTGCAAAAATTGGGCGAACACATGTGCGCCGCTGCGGCCGGTTCACCTCGATTTCCGCAGGCAATCATTCATCACAGGCGCCAATTTGCCGTTTCTATCATCATCTCTGATCGATGTCCGTTGCCATTGCTCGCCGGAAGTTGACCGGGAATCGCGCCCGACACCGCGTGGCCGCCGCAGGTTGATGCGTCACATCGGCACAACAGTCGCCATTGGCGCCGCTTGCGTTTTCCTGGGTGTTCCCGCGCCAATCGACGCGCAGACGATTACCGGCGCACAAAAGGTCAGGCTCGCGATGCAAACCGGCGCCTGGACGGTGGAGGTGGGCGAACACCTCTTCAGTATTTGCCGCCAGCTTATTGGCGGTGAAAAACTGGGCGCTTGCGTGGAGGAGATTCGTGCGCGCAATCCCACGGCTTTTTTCAATGGCGATCCCGCACGATTGATTCCCGGCGCCATGCTGCAGATCCCGCCATCGCTGCGCAAAGGGGCGGGTGCTGCCAGCACGAAGTCATCGCCGCCTTCTGCCAGGGCACCTGGTACTTTGACGCCGCTTTCAACCGATGCCTCGCCTGTTGCCAGTGACGTTCCCATTGTCGTCAAGCCGGACGTGGCAAAGTACCGCGATGTGCTCATCGACGCTGCTTCGACCGGTCCCGACCCGGTCGACGATGGCCCGGCGCTGAATACTGAGCCCGGCCAGCGATTTACGTCCGTGGAATACTCGGCCGATATCCACCAGCAGCAGTCGCGCGGCCGGGTGACCGACCAGTCGGTTGCCTTGCAGTTTCGCCAGGAAACCGAGAACTGGGGGGAGTGGTTCGTCGATGCGGCGGGCATGCATACCACGGGCCCGCTGGACACAAATCTGCTTGGC
This sequence comes from Betaproteobacteria bacterium, assembly GCA_031404095.1. Classification (GTDB taxonomy): domain Bacteria; phylum Pseudomonadota; class Gammaproteobacteria; order Burkholderiales; family Usitatibacteraceae; genus UKL13-2. Next base: position 5,923 of record JANNGY010000050.1, read on the forward strand.
GCGCGATCAGGGGGGCGGGCAACGATCTATCACAATGCCTTTCCTGTCACGGAAAGCTGGATGGCCAACAGCGCCTTTGGTGTCGTTCGCAATTCCTTGAACACGCTGGTGGCAAACTCATTTCGCCTGACGCTGCCATCCCCCCTGTTTGCCGGGCTGGCCACGCAAATTGGCGACGAAACGCGGGATTTCCGCCTGGCGGCCGGCAATATTGGCGTGCTGCGGGGATACAACAGTAACGCCTTCGACACGACTCGCGGGCAGTTCGCCAGCGCCAGCGCGACGCTGCGCTTGGGCGACGGCTGGCTGCTCGGCGCGCAGTCGATGCAGGTTCGCGATGTCCTTCTGATGCCTGACCACGCCAGTCTCGCTGCCGTGCTGCACCGCGAACTTCCCGGGCAAGCCGGCAAGTGGTCGATTCATGCCCTGGCCGACAGCAAAGGCCAGCGCGGCGCGTGGGCCGATGCCGATGTCTCCTGGGATGTGAACCGGCACCGCTTCGGCGTGTTCCACCTGGATCCGCGCCTGTTGTGGGCCGACGCGCAAATCGCCAACGATCAACGCGGTTTCTATTGGCGCATCGACCAGCGCGCACTGCGGCAATCGTTTTTCGGCGGCATTAACTATACCGACAGCAATCTCGACCGAATTGCCAGTCGCGGCGGACAGAAGAGCGCGGATGGATTCGTGCACAACCAGCAGAACAACCTCGGGAAGTATCCCGAGCCGTCGAGGGCGTCCGAAATGCGCTCGCCTGCGGCGATTCGCGCCGCTGCCTCGCGCATATAGACGCGCAAGACGCCGCTGCC
>JANNGY010000051.1:0-2946 GCA_031404095.1 Betaproteobacteria bacterium
CCGGATAGGCGATCTCGCCACCTTCTACCCAGAATCCGGCCGCACCGCGCGAGTAGTCGCCGGTGACGTTATTGACGCCCTGCCCCATCAGTTCCGTGACCAGCAGGCCACGTTGCATCTTTTTCAGCAGGCCGGCGAAATCCAGCTCGCCCGGCGCCACGACCAGGTTGTGATTGCCGCCGGCATTGCCGGTGGATTGCATGCCGAGTTTTCGCGCCGAATAACTGCCGAGGAAATAGCCCTGCACTACACCGTCCTTCACTACATCGCGCGCCACCGTCGCCACCCCTTCGGCATCGAATGGTCCGCTGGCGAGTCCGTGCCTGACGAAGGGATCCTCGTGAATTGTCACCAGCGGCGAAAATACCGTCGTGCCCATGCTGTCAAGCAGGAAGCTGGCCTTGCGATACAACGCCGAGCCACTTACCGCGCCGACGAAACTGCCGATCAGCCCCGAGGCGACCGGCGCCTCGAACAGCACCGGAAAATCGCCAGAGGAAATCCGCCGTGAGTCCAGCCGCGCCGCCGTGCGCTGGCCAGCCTTGCGGCCGACAATTTCAGCAGCCTCCAGACGGGAGGCAGCGCGCGCCACCGAATACCAGTAGTCGCGTTGCATGCCCTGCTCGGTCGCGGCAATCATCGTGCAACTGATGCTGTGCCGGGTGGTGGGATAGCCGCCAATGAAACCATTGGAATTGGCATAGATGAAATCGGCATCCGATGTGGACACCGATGCCCCTTCCGAATTGTCGATGCGTTTGTCCACGGCAAACGCGGCCGCCTCAATACGCTGGCACAGCGCGATTGCCTCATCGACGGGCAGCACCCAGGGATGATGGATATCGCAATCGGCAAACGGCGGTTGCGCCTGGCGCGCCGGTTCCGGCAGGCCGGCAAATTCGTCGGCGGCGGTGTACTTCGCGATGGCCAGCGCGGCTCTCACGGTGCTTTCGATGGCATCGCGGGAAAGATCGGTGGTCGAGGCATTGCCGCGTTGCTGACCGAGATAGACCGTGACGCCCATGCCCTTGTCGCGATTGTGTTCGATGGTTTCGACCTCTCCCATGCGCACGGTGACGTTTTGCCCGACCGAGGTGGAAATTTCGACGTCGGCGGCGGACGCGCCCAGCGCTTTGGCGCGTTCCAGGGTAAAGGCGGCCAGGTCGCGCAGATGCGGCGGCGTGGAGGAAACAGCGGCACGAACGAGGATTTTTTCAGTCACGAAGGGCACATTCAAGGAAAGCGGGGGGAGAAGCCTGGACAGCGGCGTGAGGTATCATGAAACCCGGGTGGCGACCCACTGTCGGCACAATCGGCAGCGCATGAGTCAAAAGGCAAGGGAATGACCCAGGACGACGAAAATTCTATCAGTAAAAGCCAGAAAAAGCGGGACATGTTGGCATTGCAGGACATCGGCGTGGAGCTGGTGGCGCTGTCGGTCGATTCGATCCGGAAGCTGGACCTGCCCGAACAGTTGCTGACGGCGGTGCTGGAAGCCAAACGCATCCCCACGTCCAAACATGGGGGCTTCAAGCGGCAAATGCAATACATCGGCCGGGTGATGCGCAACATCGATGCGGCGCCGATCATCGAACAACTCGCGGCATCCAAGGCCCCGAACAAGAAGCAGACCGCGTTGCATCACCTGGCGGAACGCTGGCGCGAGCGCCTGCTCGAGGACGCGAGCGCGGTCGGCGGCTTCCTGAACGAATTTGCCGACGCCGACCGCGCCGCGATCGAGGCGCACCTTCGCGCGGCGAAGGATGAAAGGGCAAAGAACAAGCCGCCCAAGCATTTCCGGCTGCTGTATCAGGTGCTGCACGATTGCATCGTGCAGCAGTCGCGCCAGGGCGCGGAAGAAACATGACATACGACGCGGCGAAAATCGGCCTGCTGTCGATCAGCGACCGGGCCTCGAAAGGCGTGTATCAGGATGAGGGCCTGCCGGCGCTGGAGGGCTGGCTCAGGTCCGCACTGAAGAATCCGCTGACCATCGTGTCGCGGGTGATTCCCGACGAGCAGGCGCTGATCGAAGAGACGTTGAAAGAATTCGTCGATACGGAGGGCTGCTCGCTGGTACTCACCACCGGCGGCACCGGCCCGGCGCCGCGCGATGTCACGCCCGAGGCGACGCTGGCGGTCGCGGACCGCGTGATGGAGGGTTTCGGTGAACGCATGCGGCAAATATCCCTCAGGTTCGTGCCGACCGCGATCCTGTCTCGGCAGACAGCGGTGATCCGCAAGCAGTCGTTGATCATCAACCTGCCCGGCCAGCCCAAAGCGATCCGCGAGACGCTGGAAGGACTGAAAGACGCCGAATGCAAACCGGTTGAGGTGGGCATATTTGCGGCCGTGCCGTATTGCGTGGACCTGATCGGCGGGCCATATCTTGAGACCAATGACGAGGTCATCAAGGCGTTCCGGCCGAAGTCGGCGATCCGGCCTGCTCGATCGTAACCTCTTTGACAAAAGCAGAAGGAACCTTGAACCACAGAAGACACAGAGAGCACAGAGAGCGCAGAGGAAAGTCTTTCCTGCTTCGGTCCTTCTCGGTTTCCTCTGTGGTTCAGGATTTTGTTGACCCATAAATCGCGACACATGACCAAACTCATCGAACACATCGAACTCGCCACCGGCGCCGAACCCAAGGGCAGCGTCATCTGGATGCACGGCCTCGGCGCGGACTGCTGGGACTTTGTAACGATCGTCAAGGAACTGGGCCTGCCCGGGAGATCGGCGGCCGAGGTTCGCGCCGGATGGAGCAGCCGCTGCGCCAAATTGACTTGAAACACGTCGCCCGCATGGATGTAATCAATCGCCCGCTGAACCGCTCGGCGGTATTCGCTGGCTGCGAAACTGCTCGTCAGCCCTTCCATCGGCGGCACGGCGAATTGAGGCGCGAGCTCGGCCACAGTTAGTTCGGAATTCGTCAAGGTCTGAGTCTTG
>JANNGY010000052.1:0-5152 GCA_031404095.1 Betaproteobacteria bacterium
AGCTGCCCGATGCGCTGTGGCAACTCGCACAACTTGAAACACTGAACCTTGGCGATAACCTCATCGAATCGATACCCGACGGCATTGGCCAATTGCGCCAGCTGCGCATGCTTGACCTGGGCCACAACCGGCTGACCTCGCTACCGGATGCGTTGGGCGAATTGACAGCGCTGTCCGGCTTTCTTTACCTCAGCCATAACCGGCTCACAACATTGCCTGAAGCACTTGGCAATCTGTCGCAACTCGCCTATCTCAATGTCAGCGACAACCTGCTCACGGCATTGCCGGGACGGCTTGGCGAAATGCATGCCCTGGCGGAATTGCGTCTCTACCGGAACCAGCTGGCCGCATTGCCGGATACCATCGGCAGCCTGGTGAACCTGAAGGAACTGCATGCGCAGCAGAATCGGCTTGACGTACTGCCGCAATCCATGGGACGCCTGCCGGCGCTACGCGAACTGGACCTGGCCGACAACTTATTAACCTCATTGCCGGCCTCGATCGGCGGACTTCAGCAATTGCGGCGACTCAATCTGCGCAACAACCGCCTCGCCTCGCTGCCGGCATCGCTGAGCGAGTTGGCCTGCCTTACGCATCTCGATTTGCGCGCGAATCCGTTGCGCGTGTTGCCCGATGAACTTGGCGCGCTGCCGAATCTGGAGAAACTCGATCTGAGATGGTGCCCGCTGGACGAGACGCCGGCGTGGGTTGAAAAATTGCGGGCGCAAGGCTGCACGGTCTATTTGTAAGCGAGCAACCTTGCAGGTCGCGCTGCCCCCTGCATGGCGCAGCCGTCTCGCGGGCGATCCGCGTGCGGATCAAACCCCCGCTCAACCTCAAGCACTGGCGCGCTTCTTCAGGCGCTTTTGCCCTGTGACGCCCGCCGAATGGCGATCTGCATTTCTGGGAACGGCGACTAATCTCCTGCGCGGCATTTAACACTGTCGCCCCGGCGTAGGCCGGGGTCCAATTTGACGTAACGTAACTTGGGCCCCGGCCTACGCCGGGGCGACAGAAGATTTTGGTCGATCTGCGCAAACCACCTACCGCGCCACGCTACTACTCATACCGGTTCTTCAACTCCCCTATCCCGTCAATGATGACGCTGACCTCGCTGCCGGCTTTCATCGAACCGACGCCGATCGACGTACCGCAGGCAATGACATCGCCGGGTTCGAGCGTCATGTCGTGGGAGATCAGGCTCACCAGTTTCGCCGGCGGAAAAATCATGTCGGCCACCGGATAATTCTGCCGCTCCGCACCATTCAGAACCGTCCGGATAGTGAGCCCCAGCGGATCGAGACCGGTGGCAATCACCGGCCCGAACACGCCAAACGTATCGAAGCTCTTGGCGCGCGTCCATTGGGCAAAGCTCGCGTCCTTGAACAGCAGTTCGGCGGCAGTCACGTCGTTGATGCAGGTGTAGCCGAAGATGTGCACATCCGCCTCGGCTTCGCAGATTGCCCGGGTGCGCTTGCCGATCACCACCCCCAGCTCGCCCTCATAAACCACCTTGCCGGCGTAGGCAGGGGGCACGCGAATCGGCGCGCCATGGGGATGAAAGGCATTGTTGCCTTTGAGAAAGTACAGCGGCTCCGGCGGAATTGCCTGGCCGAGTTTTTCCGCCAGGGCGCGAAAGTTGTTCCACAGTGCGACCATCTTGGTCGGTTGGCAGGGCGTCAATAGCGTCGCGCCGGCCAGCGGCAGCGTCTCGCCGGTCTCCACGCTGGTACCGAACATATCCCCCTCGAATACCCGAATGCTGTCGCCATCGAGATGGCCAAAGCCGCTTGTCCCCTGCCGGGAAAATCTTATCCAGTGCGCCATTGCCGACTCCACGCGGTTGAAATTGGAATCATCTTATCGGCTCGATGCCCGGGTGCGATTGATATTCGACAGCTTCATGCCAGAATCGCGCCAAAAAAAAGCCGCCCGGACGGGCGGCTGAATGCACTCACCTTCGGAGGGGTGAATTTACTGCAGGGTCAGCATAGGCCAGTTGGCGTTTTCAAAAACTACCTGCGCGGGTGGGAAATGAAGCGTTTTATGCGAAAAAGCCGCGATAATCCTGAAAACCCCTGCTGGAGAACCGCATGTCCGACGCCCATCAGTTCGAAACCCGCCTTCGCTGGCCCGCCGATCCCGCACAGGCGTTGCCGCCGGATCCGGCCTTTTCGCGCAACAGCCTGCTGGGCGCTACCGGCAAGGCCGAAGTGGCCGCTTCCGCGCCCACTGTTTTCGGCGGTGACACCGCCGGCTATAACCCGGAGGAACTGCTGCTGATGTCGCTGTCGCAGTGCCACATGCTTACCTTCCTCGCCATTGCCGCGAAGAAACGGCTGTCGATCCTCGCCTACGAGGATCGTGCCACCGGCACCCTCGGCATGGGCGAGCCCGGCGCCAAGAGCGGACCGCCCGGCAAGATGTCGATGCAGGAAGTCACCTTGCGGCCCCGGGTGACGGTGGCCCGGGGCACCAACCTGGCCGACGCCAACGCAATTCACGAAAAGGCCCACGCCAATTGCTTCATCGCGAACTCGGTGAATTTTCCGGTGAAGAACGAAGCGGAGATTGTCGAGGCCTGACGACTTCCGCGAGACGGCTGCCGGCCTAAAAGGGCATCCGGTCGCTACGGCTCGCGGGCGGCATGCACATGTGAACGCCTTCGCTGACCCAGCCTTGCGCCTGCATTTCCGCATGGATATTGATATCGGTGGTGTAACGATGGTTGGGATCGCGATCGCGACCTGGCTCACCGGCGCGGTTGTAGAGGCGGTACAGCGGCGTGAGATTGGGTGGGCAATTCCCGTCTACCGGTTCCGTAATGCGAAACGCCTCGCGCTCGAATCGCCAGGCCGGCTTATCGGCCGGCGTTTGTGCCTCGATCGTCGCCAAAATGTCGCATTCAAATTTTTCGGCCGAGTAGAAATGGCTGTTCGGCCCGCCATTGGCGCCCCCATAGAAGCGGCACACCGGGGAGGTCCCCGGCATCGGGGACTTGATGTCGAAGGCGCCGAACACGTGCCCCGTGCGCTTCCAGTCGGTCGGCGCGCCGCGATCGAGGATGTCCATTTCATGCTCGTGCGCCGTCATGAAATAGTGATCGAGTTTCTGGCTGTAGTACTCGACGATCACTGCTGCCGTGCGCGGCGTGTCGGTCAAGAACTTCGTCGGCGCGCAACCGTCAATGGCTGATTTGCCCTGCAACAAACGACCGTCGTCCAACTGCAGAAAGGTTTCGTCTTGTCGATTAGGGATTCCTTTGCCATTTTGAAAACTGGCATCGAGCGTGCCGTCGGTATTCAGGCGGTACGCCAGAATTCCGGTTGAACCGATGCCGAATGAACCGAACTGCCACTGGGCTCGCATTAACACGGTCATTTTCCCATCGGGACCCAGCCAGAGCGCGGTCGGTGTTGCGTAATTTCGAGAATCGCGCTCGTTCCCCAGCAACTGGAAAACGGTTTTGCCATTCGTGCCAAAACGCGGGTCCAGCATGCCCGCCGTGTTGTACCGGCGGACAGCGACCACGGGTTCGGAACAAGTTGTGGTGCCAAGACAATCTGCCGTCGCCAGCAACAATGCGCCGTCAGCTTGAACCTTTGCAAAAGGTGAGAGCCAGTCGCCGACGCCCCGGCGCGGAACCAGCCTGCCGCCCGAATCGAAGTTTGGATCGGCCGTAGAAAGATCCTTGCGAAAGCGTCTGATTTCCAGCTGAACAAGCTGCACATCGGGCTCTCGCCTGTACCATGCCAATTGCAGGCTGCCGTCGGACTCGACCGACCATGCATAAAGAAAAATGTCTTTGGGTACGGTCGTGAAAGGAATCGAAAAGGATCCGTCCAGTCCGAACCCGGTATCGCGTATTCCGCGAGGATTGGTACGAGTGAATACCCGTGCACTGTCTGTATAGCTCAGTGTGACGACACTGCCATCGGATTGCAGAATCGCGGTAATTCCGACGAAGGTTCCACGCGGATAGATCACGTCACTAATGCCGCCACTGCCATAGGAAGGATCGAGCGTGCCATTCCGCTGGTAGCGCCAGATCTGGCTGCCAATCACGTTGCCAATTACGTACAGCCCGCCATCAGCCGCCGGCAGGAGCCGCTGCGTAGTATAGGGCGCGCTGACTTCGCCTCCCGTACCCCAACCCTTGTCGATGCTGCCATCAGCACGGTGGCGGACGATCCCGTCCTGTAGCCCACCGTTCGCGGGACGCGTGAACAGCGTGTAAATGCCGCCATCATCGACGACTGCCTGCACGTCAAGGTTACTGCAACTCGTACCGGCGAGTCCCTCGGGCTGGTAAGTCCTGTCAACCTCACCATAAGCGAAGGCGGGATTCAGCGCGGTCGCCGCGAGCAAGGCAAATGCGACTGACAGCAAAGTACAACGGGAAATGCATTTCATTTCTGAACCGATCTTATTTGAGTTTTGAGTCAAGTAAATTGCGGCAGGGGTACTGTTGCGCGCGGAGCAAACACCCTGACCCTGCAACTTTTATACTCCCTTACTCACCGCACACCTTTGGTTTGTATCAAGTAGAGTGTGGGGCGACGACAAGTAGCAGCATTTGGCAACTTGTGTGCGTCAACAAGCGTACAAATGACACGCACTTCAACAGAAAAATTGATCTGCCGCAGTTTCCCGAAGCCGCCAGGTGGCTTCAGAAGTTTCAAGGGACAATTTGCAACCGTATCCTGTCTGATCGCAATTATTCGACCCTCAATGACTTGCCGATGAAGACCCTGCCTGAACTTTCGCGCCAACTTGGCAATGGCGAAACCACGTCGGAAAAACTGGTTCGCGCCTGCCTGGAAAAAATCGCCGATCCCGCCGGCGAGGGTGAGCGCGCATTCATTCGAGTCTACGCCGGCCCTGCGCTGGCGGCCGCCCGCGCCAGCGACGCCGCGCGCGTGGCCGGCCAAGTGCCGTCTCCACTGGCCGGTATCCCCATCTCGATCAAGGACCTGTTCGATATCGGCGGCGAGGTGACGCGCGCCGGTTCAATTGTTCTTGCCGATGCCGCTCCGGCGTCTGTGGATGCGCCGGCGATCGCGCGCCTGAAAGCGGCCGGCGTTATCCTGATTGGCCGCACCAACATGACCGAATTCGCTTACGGCGCCAACGGCATGAACCAGCACTACGG
>JANNGY010000053.1:0-2796 GCA_031404095.1 Betaproteobacteria bacterium
AATACTTTTTTACATTTCAATGACTTAGCTCAGATGCATGACGTTCGTCAATATGCCTGTGTAAGAAATGTCGACAAAGAGTTGACTCTCTAAGCGCGACCTCAATGGCCGGGCTTAGATTGCGTGATCGGGCACCGGAGCCAGCTTAGATGAACCGTCATCCGGCTTGGTCATACCCACAAGTTCGGACTGCAACTGCAGGCGCGACATGGGTTTGAATGTGATCAGCTTTGAAGCTACTGATAGTTTGCAGCGGTACGCGCGATGCGAACTGGCACCGAAACTGCGCTTTGCGATCAGGCAGTTTGTCGATATTTTTTACACTGATGATCGGCAACTATCAGGCGTATTGTCTAAGTCCTTGAAATGTAAAAAAATATTTCTCATGGCACAAAGTGTGCTTGCGCACAGACACGAGATCCCAGTCTCGCCGTGTTTCAATAATTACAAGTGGATTCAGGTGCAGGAGAGGTGGCAAGTCCCCAGTGAACGAAGGAGGAGGTTCAAATCCGGCGGCGCCAAGCCTTTAAGCCTGGCAGCGTTGCAGTGGCAGGTTCTTGCACTTCGGTTGCGGAGTCGCGGGTCGGCCTCGCAAACCGCACACCGCAGCATAGTCATGAGACGGATGAATTTTTTACAGACCATCTCGCATTGGGAGCAGTCAGTGGTTCCCAGCGGTGACGCGGCGCGCAGAAGTTCTGCGCCCTTTCGGTAATTGAAGGAGCAATGAAATGTCCAGGAAAAATTTGGATGACGGGCCCAAACTTCACAGGCGTCAGGCATTGAAGTTGGCAGCGGCGGTGGGCACTTCGGGTCTGTTGCCTGGTGAAATGACATCGGTGTCGGCGCTAGCGAAGGCTCTTCCGCCCGGCCCGGCGACGCAGCCCTTCCTCGTCGAATTGCCGGTCTACATTGCGAAGGAGCCAGTCGCCGCCCTCGACCCGACCCCGGGCCCCACGCAAGGCGTAGGAGAATGCGGCCGCAGCCCACACCAGGGCTGGATCAATTTTCCACCGCAGAAGTTCTATACGCTGGACGTGAAAGAAGGATGGCATTCGTTCCATCCGCAACTGCCGACGCAGAAGATCTGGGGTTACGACGGCATCTACCCGGGGCCGACGTTCGTGGCGCGCTACGGCGAACCCGTTCTCGTGCGCATCTCCAACCAACTGCCGACCAACCATATCGGATTCGGGACGCCGGAAATATCGACTCATTTGCACAATCTGCACAGTCCGTCGGAGAGCGATGGTTTTGCCGGCGATTATTTCAGTCCGACCAAGTCTGGCCCCACGCTCACAGCGCCCGGGCTGTACCACGACCATCACTACGTGAACTGCTACGCCGGCTATGACCAGTCGCCTGCAACCAATGGCGATTCACGGGAAGCGCTCGGCACCCTGTGGTACCACGATCACCGCATGGATTTCACCGGGCCCAATGTCTACAAAGGATTGACGGGCACCTACTTGCTTTTCGACGAAATCGATTCTGGCGACGAGAACGACTCCAACCCAAAAGCCTTGCGCTTGCCCAGCGGCGTGGGTGTGCACGACATTCCGCTGGTCCTTCAGGACAAGCAGTTCGATTCAAGCGGGTATTTGTTCTTCGACCAGTTCGAAAATGATGGAATCCTGGGCAACAAGGTCTGTGTCAATGGAAAGATTCAACCTTTCTTCAAGGTCGAACAACGCAAGTACAGGTTTCGCATCCTCGACGGCGGGCCATCTCGTTTCTACGAGTTGTATCTGACGAACAACGGTGCGAATGAGGAGTTCACCTACATCGCGAACGACGGCAATCTTCTCAAGAATCCGATCAGGAACTTCAGAAGAATTGCGCTGGGCGCCGCCGAGCGCGCGGATATCGTGATCGACTTTTCGAAGTATCCAATCGGCAGCCAAGTGTTCCTGGTGAATCGCTTGATTCAGACAAATGGCAGGAAACCCGACGGGCCATTGGTCAATATTCGAGGCGCCAATGGCGACTTGCTGAACGCCGGAACACAGATTTTGCGTTTCGATGTGGATCGGGAGCCAAGTCGGTCGGACAACAGTCAGGTCCCGAATCTGCTTCGGGAGTTGCCGCTTTTCGACCCCCGTGAAGCCGTTCGAGTCCGCACCTTCGAGTTCGACCGCGAAAATGAAGTCTGGACCATCAACGGCAAGATTTTCGACGTCGAAGTGGCGCGAGCTTCTCCGAAGCGCGGCAGCGCTGAGATCTGGGTCTTGAAATCGAAGGGCGGATGGAGCCATCCGATTCACATCCATTTCGAAGAGGGACGAATTCTCTCGCGCAATGGCGTGCCACCACCGCCGCACGAAGCGGGACGCAAAGACACATACGTTGTGAATCAAAACGAGGAAGTACGCATTTTCATGCGTTTCAGGGACTTCCAGGGCAAGTACCTGATGCATTGCCACAATCTGGTTCATGAGGACCACGCCATGATGCTGCGCTGGGACATTGTTCCTTGATCGGTAGACCCCGTCGGTGTTGCAAAGAACTTTTTGGAGGTTCAAATCATGAATACCAAGAGAATGATGCTAAGTGGCATCGGCGGTGCGGCGGTCTACGCTGCACTGGCTCCGGCGATGGCCGCCAGGCCGTCCGCTAAGGGTCCCCGTGCCGACTATTTTCCAAACTTCGTCGTGAAGACGCAAGAAGGTGAGAGGCTCAGGTTCTATGACGACATCATCCGTGGAAAGAGGGTCGTCTTCAACATGATGTACACCGTATGTACAGGAATCTGCCCCGGCAATACGGCCAATCTTCACAGGGTGCACAAATTGCTGG
>JANNGY010000054.1:0-10638 GCA_031404095.1 Betaproteobacteria bacterium
GATGAACTGCGAGGATAAAGGGGCGCAAGCCCCTTTATCAAAATGGCCTCAAGAAATTACTGATGGAATAGGGGATAGCTTCATGGCGGACAATAAAAAAACCGGGTTGTTGGCGAAGATCCGGTGGCCCAGCGGTAAGTATTCGTTGGTGACCCTGCTGGTGGCCGGTTTCTTCGGCGGCATCCTCTTTTGGGGCGGCTTCCATACCGTGGTGGAAGCGACCAATACCGAGACGTTTTGCATCGGTTGCCACGAGATGCGCGACAACGTCTATCCGGAATACAAGAAGACTATTCACTACAGCAACCGTACTGGCGTCCGCGCTACTTGTCCGGATTGCCATGTGCCCAGAGAGTGGGGGCCGAAAATGATCAGGAAGATCCAGGCCAGTCGCGAGCTCTGGGGAAAACTGGTCGGCACCATCGACACCAAGGAAAAGTTCGAGGCAAAGCGCCTGAAGTTGGCCGAGCGCGAATGGGCGCGGATGAAAGCCAACGATTCTCTCGAATGCCGTAACTGCCATAGCTTTGTAAGCATGGATACCGAGAAGCAAAAGTTGCGTGGCGCCAAGCTGCACAAGATCGGGCTGGATGAAAACAAGACCTGCATCGATTGTCACAAGGGTATCGCCCACACCAAGCCCCAGGGTATGAAGGAAGAGGAAGGCTAGTCGTTGTTCGACTGGCTTCCCGCGCGATTTCCAATTTTCAAAAGGAGCATCAAATGAAGGTTTCCATCGTTTCCGCCGCCGTCGCCGGCATTTTTCTCGCGCTAAGTTCCCAGGCAGCCGTTGCCGCGCCCGACTGGAGCAAGGTCCCCAAGCGCGATATTCATGTTTTCCATACTGGCGTGACGCCGATCGAATGGATGACCAAGAAGTCCGCCCATAGTGGCTCCGCCGGTATGCGCAAGGGCGAAAGCTGTGCCGGATGTCATGAAGAGAAGGGGGCGTTAAACGTTAACTTCAAGCGCCTGGCGGACAAGGAGCTGGAACCGGTGGGTGCGCCCAAGACCATGAGCTTTCCGGTCAGTGTTCAAGCGACCTATGACAAGGACAACCTTTATTTCCGATTGAGCTTCAAGCCACCGGCTGACGGTGCTGCCGACGCACTGCGCGAAGACAAGGACCCTAAGCATGAGGTCAAGGCGGCGATCATGTTTATCGGTGGCAAGGTGCCCGAGGGCGACAAAGTGGGCTGCTGGGCAACCTGCCATGCCGATGTGCGGTCGATGCCGGGCGCCAAACCGGACAAGAAAAAATATGTTGCCGGTGCGAATCTGGGAGGCGACATATATGCTGACTACATCCAGTGGAAGAGTGGTGTTGGCGGCAAAGGCGCGGTGCAAGTCGATGGTCACGTCGCGGAAGCGCGCATGGACAAGGCCGGCAAGGCACTTATCAAGGCCGAAGGTGAAAACAAGGGCGGCACCTACACCGTTACCTTTACCCGTAAGTTGGCTGGCGGTGAGGGCGACTTAGCCCTTGCGGAAGGCAAGGTCGTGCCATTCGGTATTGCCATCCATGCCGACAGAACCGTCGCTCGTTTTCATCACGTTTCTCTCGACTATAAGCTAGGCATTGGTGCCGATGGCGACATCAAGGCTGTCAAGCAATAGGCCGGGACTCGCTGGGGACAATTACCTGAATCCAGCGCGCATGCGTCTGTTACGAGTGCTAGCCATGCTGGCGCTCGTTTCTTATTCCGCTTACGCGCAAAAACCCGCGGAAGTGACGATTCGGGAGTACCGCTTCTCGCCACAGGAGATTCGAATCAAGGCCGGCGATACCGTGAAATGGACCAACCGCGAGAAAAGGACCAGCCATTCCGTGCTCTTCCCGGCCGAAAACGGACTGGAATCGGAGCGGCTGTTTCCGGATGAAAGCTGGCAGCGCGTTTTCAAACAACCCGGCACCTACCGCTACCGTTGCGGTCCGCATGAGGAAATGACCGGAAGCGTCATCGTTGAATAGTGGTGCATTGTCCGGCGCCGGGGACCTGACTGGATATTGTGAACGGTGACAGTCAAATTGCCGGGTTGATTGACAGGAGAACCACATGACTTACCGATGGCTGGCAATCGCCGGCGCTCTCATGGCGGGGCAGGTGCTGGCGGCGGGACTGACAGCGGCCGAAATGGTCAGCGAGCGATGCGCGACCTGTCACGGCATCCAGGGTCAGGCGACGTCGCCGATATTTCCTTCGCTCGCGGCGCAGAACCGGGAATACCTGGTCAAGCAATTAAAAGATTTCAAGTCAAGAAAGCGCGCCAGTGATGTGATGGCGCCGCAGGTTGCCGACCTGACAGACGAGAATATCGCCGCACTGGCCGCTTATTTTTCTGACAAGCCGGCGAAGGTAAATCGGGTATCGGATGACGACTTGCTGGCGGTTGGCCGTTACATTTTTTTCAAGGGCAACAGCTGGTCCGGCATGCCCGCCTGCATCAACTGCCACGGCGAAAAGGCCTACGGCACGTCAGCCCTGCCGCGCTTGGCGGGACAAAACGCACGTTATCTCTTGAACCAGCTCAAGGAGTTCAACCAGCGGACACGCACCAATGACAACGAGGTCATGCATCTCGTCGCCTCGCGGCTGACGGAGATGGAATCCAAGGCGGTAGCCGACTATCTATCGCAGCTTCAGTGAACGCGACCGGCAAGACTCAAGCACTGGCGCGGGTCGCCAGCCGCTTTTGGCCTGCAAGGGCCGCCAAATGGCGTTCTACGTAATTTGTCGCGGGGCTGATGCGACTGGCCGATCCTGGCGTGGACTGTGTTCCCCGGTTACGGAACCGGGCCAATTGCATTTTCCTTAATGCACCTTAATGCAGATGGCGACCCAAAGTAGGAAGCTGAGCCCGCAAGTGGCGCTGATGCAGACGGTGTTCCCATGGCTTCGCGCCACGGCTTCGCATCGGGTCCTTCCATGACAAACCCTGGAGCCAAATCATGTCCCGCGACCGCAGCCGATTTTCCATAGCTTTTTTCGCCATTGCCGGGGCGTTCGTAACGGCTCATGTGTTTGCGCAAGCCCCCGCCGCGACCGATCCGCCGCCGCAACATGTGACACCGGCCGAGGTCAAGTACCAGGCGGGCGGCTCGCCGCTCGCCGATGCCGACATGTACCAGAACGTGAACCCGAAAGCGCCGCCGATGACCAAGGCGGAGTTCGACAAAGGCCGCAAAGTCTACTTTGAGCGTTGCGCGGGCTGCCATGGTGTCCTGCGCAAAGGCGCGACCGGCAAACCGCTGACCACCGACAAGACGCTTGCGACGGGTACCGAATACCTGAAGGTGTTCATCAAATACGGCTCACCGGCAGGTATGCCCAACTGGGGCACTTCAGGTGAACTCAACGACGCTGAAGTTGATTTGATGGCGCGTTACATCCAGCAGGAACCGCCGACGCCGCCTGAGTACGGCATGCCGGAAATGAAGGCAACGTGGAAGGTGCTCGTCGCGCCGGACAAGCGTCCGACCAAGAAGATGAACCAGTACAACATCGAAAATATTTTCTCGACTACCCTGCGTGATACCGGCGAAGTTGCCCTGATCGATGGCGATACGAAGAAGATCATTCGTATCATCAAGACCGGTTACGCAGTACATATTTCACGTCTTTCCGCCTCAGGCCGCTATCTGTTCGTGATCGGTCGCGATGCCAAGATCAATCTGATCGATCTGTGGATGGAGCAACCTGACAACGTCGCCGAAGTTCGCATTGGTCTCGAAGCACGCAGCGTGGATACCTCGAAATTCAAGGGCTATGAGGACAAGTATGCGATTGCCGGCGCCTATTGGCCGCCGCAGTTCGTGATCATGAACGGCGATACGCTCGAGCCGCTCAGGATTGTCGCCACTCGTGGCATGACGTCGGACACGCAGGAATATCACCCGGAGCCGCGTGTCGCTTCTATCGCTGCGTCCCACTTCAAGCCGGAGTTCCTGGTCAGCGTGAAGGAGACCGGCAAGATCGTGGCCGTCGACTATTCGGATATCGATAACTTGAAAACCACCGAAATTCCTGCTGCGCGCTTTCTGCATGACGGTGGCTGGGATTCGACCAAGCGTTACTTCATGGTGGCCGCCAACCAGTCGAACATGATTGCGGTTGTCGACGCCAAAACTGACAAAAAAGTCGCGCTGGTGGCAGTAGGCAAGATCCCTCATCCAGGCCGCGGCGCCAACTTCATCCATCCGAAATTCGGGCCCGTGTGGGCAACCGGACACCTGGGTGATGAAACGGTTGCATTGATCGGCACCGATCCGGCCAAGCACAAGCAATACGCATGGAAGATGGTGGCCCAACTAAAGGGGCAGGGGGGTGGTTCGCTGTTCCTCAAAACCCACCCGAAATCCAAAAACCTGTGGGTTGATACACCACTGAATCCCGATCCAAAGATCAGCCAGTCGATCGCCGTCTACGACATCAACCATCTCGACAAGGGATTCAAGGTGCTGCCGATCGCTGAGTGGGCAGGCGTGACCGATGGCGCCAAGCGAGTGGTGCAGCCGGAATACAACAAAGCAGGCGATGAGGTCTGGTTCAGTGTGTGGAGCGCAAAGAATCAACAGTCAGCGATCGTGGTGGTTGACGACAAAACGCTGAAACTCAAAGCCGTTATCAAAGATCCGCGCCTGATCACGCCGACCGGCCACTTCAACGTCTACAACACGCAACACGACGTTTACTGAGAATCCGCGATGAATCCTGGAAGCAACCGGCATCCTGGCCGGTTGTTTCCTTTTTTCATTTTTCCTGGCTGCCCTGCGTGCGCGATCGCCGTGCGGCTCAGCCCTGGAAGTCGCGCAGTCGCTGCAAATCCGCCACCCGAATCGATTTGCCGTTGACCTCGATAAGCCCGGCGGCGGCGAGGTCATGCAGGATGCGCGAGAAATGCTCCGGTGTGAGGTTGAGCCGCGAAGCGATGGTCACTTTGCTTGCCGGCAGCGTCACCGTGGCCTGATTGCTTTCGGAACCGTCGTCCGCAATGTCGTTGCGCATCAGGTAACCGATAACCCGCTCGGTGCCCGAGCGCATTGAATATGATTCGACATCCCGAATCAGTCCGTGCAGCCGGCGGCTGAGTCCCGCCAGCATCTTTCGCGCGAAGGCCGGATTTTGCTCGAGCTCGGAAAAGACCGTCCGCTTCGAGACATGCAACAGTAGCGAATCCGCCAGCGCCTGCGCACTGACGACATAAGGCATGTCGACGAACATGATGGCCTCGCCGAAAGTCAGTCCGGGGCCGACAATTTCGATGACCTTTTCCATGCCCTGCGGGGACGTGACCAGCAGCTTGACGTTTCCGTACAGCACAATCCAGAAGCCCTCGCAGGGCTCGCCACGACGGAACAGCAGTTCACCCTTCTGTACATACACGCGGCGCGTGCCCTCTGCGATGCGATCGACCTCCTCGGCAGAGGCATCCCGCAGCAACGGGATATTGGCGAGAAAATCATGAATGGGGATATCGGGATTGGTGGTCAAGGATGCTCCGCGTCGGCGCTGCCCTTCGGACGGTTTCACGGTCCGGTTCGGCGTTGATTTTGAACGCATTATGCATCATTGCGACACCGTCGACGGCGTGCGCTCACAGGCCGCCCCTCGTGCGGCGGCCTGTGGCTGTGTTTCTTAGACTTGCGAAGTGGGGCGCGCTAGCGCCGCTTCGCGGCCATTCTTCGACAACCCGCCGGGTTGCGGGACTAGCGGGTTTCCGGCAAAGCCTGCGCGTGCGCGAGGATGTCGACCAGCACCGGCATACCCAGCTCACGCAGAGCCGGCATTTTCTCATCCGGATGACCGTTAACGATCGTATGCAGGCTCCCCCATGGATTTGCTTTCACCACGCGGCCAAGTGGCCTGCTGGCGATCAAGTGGCCATCCATGCCATGGCAGCCGGCGCAGAGCGTGCGATAGGGCGCGCTCCCGCGTGCAGCATCGCCGCGTGCGCGGCGAGTCTTGCGGTCGATTGCACTATCCATATCCACTTGCCCGGCGCTGACGAAATTCGCCAGGTCCTGCAGGTCGCGTTCTTTCAGCACGGCGCCGAACTGGTGGGTGGCGTCACGCAGGACCTCGGTGATTCGCGCGGGTTCGGCGCCGGCCATGCCGCGAACGCCCTTGATGCCGGTGGCATGGCGACCACTCGCATAGTCGCCCTTGTTGCCCTGGTAGTCGAATCCGTGGCATTCCTTGCAGCGCCAGGTCAATGGCGCGTCATTGGCAAAGTACGCCGTCCGCGGATAAGCGGGATGCGGCAAAGACTGGCGCCGCGCGCCGGCCTCGACTTGCCAGTCATCGTAAAGTCGTCCCCCGTGGGCGATGGAGGCAGAAAGATTCATCGGCGGAAGCGTCTGCAGATACGCCAGCATTCGCGCCGCAACGTCCGTCCCCAAAGCGCTCAGCGCCGGCATCGCGCCACCGGGGTGACCGAAGAGGATTATATGCAGCACTTCGTTGCCGCGCTGCCGGGCCAAATCCCCGAGCGGCGGAATTTCGCGCAACATTGCGCCGTCGAGACCATGGCAACCCGCGCAAATTGTGCCAAAAGTCTTTTCAAATGACGCGGCTGCCGCTTTGGAACGTCGCCCGGCATCAATGAGCGCCTGCATGTCGGTCTGGCCGCGGCTGACGAAATTCGCCAGATCGAGCAGATCTCCCTCCCGCAGTTGTTCACCATAGCGGTGTGTCGTGTTCTTGAGTATCGCGACGATCGCGGCGGGCTCACTGCCCTGGCGTGCGCGGATGCCGGCAATGCCGTGATTGCCCTTGTAGTCCCAGCCATGGCACTCCTTGCAGCGCCAGGTGTCTGCGGCACTCACGCTGCCGCGTTTGATTGCGAACGACGGATGCGCCTCGCCCGGTGGACGCTCTTTCGATTCGCGCATCCAGTTGTCGTACAAGCGACCGCCGCGTACGACCGATGCTTCATCGATCGGCGCCGCGTGGCCCACAGCAACAAATCCCGTCAACACCGCCAGTGCGGCAAACGCGAGCTTTTTCATAGGTAACCTTTCCCGGTAATCCTCTTGATCGTCTATTTCCTGTGGTTACTCCACCACACTAACCGCTTGCGCTGGCGTCACCTTGCGTTGTGTCAACAGCCATGCTCGTTTGCGCGGAAACTCGCCGTCGCCAACGACACCAGCGCAATCGCGAGCATCGGCGAAACCATGCCATGTGCGAGCGCCAGCCAGAGTGGGCGCGCGCCCAGCCACATCAGTGTGGCGCCAAGCACCAACTGCGATCCGAGGAGAATGGCCGCCGTGACGACACGGCCGCTCAGCGCGGGATCGCCTCGTCGCGCCCACAAGGTCGCGCCGATGAACATGGTCGAAAGCAGGGCGGATCCGAGGTGGATGAAAGTTGGCATACGGATGCCATGCATTTCATTGGCACTCGCCGCCGCGCCGGTGGCGACCTGCAAAAGGAAGACGAGCATCGTTGCTCGCAGCAAAGGGTCCGGGGGTCTGTCCGCAGGTGAACCGGACGCCGCCGAGCCACGCAGCCAGCAAAATGCCATCAGCAGGACCATGCCGCCCATCACGTTGCCGATCGTGATCGCCGCGACGCGATAGCCCGGCGTAAGCGGACCAATAACGGCCAGGATCACCGTGGTGGCGACGATCCAGGCAATGGGCGTTGCGATACGCGCGGGCAGGGGCCGGCGGGTCCAGTAGATGATTGCCGCACAGATCGCCAGCAAGCCAACAGCGGATGCGGCCAGGCGATGCAACAGGCGTGCCGAATTTTCCAGTATCGGGTCGAGCGTCGCAATTGACTGGCCATCCGTGCCGAAGAAAGTCGCCAGACGCAACAACATGCTGCTGCCGAGTATCGCCAGCGCCAGCAGCGCGCCACTCGTTCCCATGGGGCGCAACCAGCGCAGGGCGTCGGCCTTTGACGCAGGATTGCCCACCGGCGTCATTTCCGTCCCGGCTTTGGCAGGTGCAACGAGCGCATCACGATGACCAGAAACATGATGCCGCCGATGATGGCGACCAGGCCACCGAGCCCCATCAGGCCCATGCCGAGCGTCTCCGGCGTGGAACGCAGCACCTGCTCGGCGCCCGCGACCTTGCGTTGCACGCCGTAACCACCAGACCACACCAGCCCGACGATGTGCATCAGTTGGCCGGCGCCGTAGATGGTGGGCTGCCAGGCCGCATAAGCCGATTTTGGCGCAACGAAACCGAATTGCGGAAGGAGGTGATAGACCACCCCCATCATTGCCAGCGTCACGCCGACGATGCAGCCGTGATAGTGCGCCGGGATTCGCACATTGTTGCCGGAGATCAGGAAGCCGATCACGCCCCCCGCGGAAAACAGCAGGAGCGATGCGATCAGGCTCGACCGAAGCGGTCGCATGTCCGCCGCCGGGCGCGTGCCAGGCACCGGCGGGGAGACCCACAATGCCCATACCACGGCAAGCGCGATCGGCACGATGACCAGGCCGCCGCCGAAACGCATCAGCAGCGTCTGCAGGCGATGATGTTCCACCGACCCGACATCGTAGGCAAGATAGGTGATCGGCGTGAGGAATACGGCGAGCAAGGCGATCGCGAACAGCAGCGTCAGCACGCGCGGCGAGAGTGAAACCGGCGCGCCGATTGTCGAGCCGAGCCAGACCCAGCCTACCAGCATCAGCAGCGTGTAGGCGAACTGCAGGACGTGGCCGCCGCCCCAGAAAACCAGCTCGTAATAAATGCGCGCATCGAGCTCGCGCGGTACCGAAGCCCATGACCACACAAAGGCCAGCGCGGCCACCGCGCAGGCAACCATGGCGGCATTCAGCCCGAATCGAAGCGCGCCGTCGCCGCCGATCCGCATGCCGACCGGCGAGGCTGACAGCATCGAGCGCAGGCAAAGCAGCGATATCCCGGCGCCGAACAGAATCAGGCCGGCGAGAAACACCGGGCCATCCAGTACCGGGACATAGTTGGCCATCACCGGTGTGGCGCGTTCGACGAAGGGTGAGGCGCACATGGCCAGGGTACCGAGCGCCGAAAGCGCAAACGCGACCCAGGCCAGCGGTGTGAAACGCGGCGTTCCGCTCATCGTCCAGAGTGCGCCGCCAAAGGCGAGAAACCACACCAGCACCGAGAGATCGACGTGCACCACCAGTGCGACCCGGAAAAAGTCGGCCACCGGGAACAATGTCTGCAGGTAAGGTGTGCGTGAAAGCACCAGCAGGATCGAAAACAGCCCGGAGGCCAGCAGCGACAACATGCCGAGCGCCAGCCAGGCCATTGCCAGCGTTTTGCGGGAATCCTGCGGTACGGCGAGAACAAAATGGGTGTACGCGAGCGGCGCGCGAAACCCGGCGGCGCCCTGCCGCATCGGTGTCAGGTGAGAGGTAAGGTTAGTCATGTTGCACCTCTTTCAAAGGAATGATTGCGCCACTCTGGCGGGCGAAACCGGCGCTATTCCGCAATCCGGCGATGGCCAACAGCACGCGACCGATGTCGCGCCCCGGCCAGACCACCGCGACGCGCTCTCTTGCCGCCACGGCCCGGAGCCGCGGGTTGCGCGTTCCGGCGAAGCGCTGCTGTACCCAGCGATCACCGAGACGGAATTCGCAGTCGGCCTCGCGGCATCCCGCGATCACCACGCCGGTGGCCCCCATGCGGTTGGCATATTCGATGAACGAAGGTGGCAGCATACCCGCGCATTCCATCGGCATCACTGCTGTTTGCGCATCGTTTAGTTCTTCAAAATTCGCCGCCTGCCGGCAGGCAAAGACGACGATCCGGTCGGGTCCGCGCAAGGCGCCAAGGCTTTGCTGCAGCGTTCGCCGCAACGACGCCATGGGCGCATCCGGCATCTCGATGCCGGAAACCATATCCTCGATGCGGCGAAACGGCGTGGAGGAAGGACAGGCGCCGACACAGATGCCGCAGGCAGCGCACATATCGGTGATTACCGACGCCTGTCGCGGGTGCCGGCGCTGGTCGGTGCGTGGGATCATCACCACCGCGCCGAATGGGCAATCGGCGGCGCAGCGCGAACAACCATTGCAGTTGGCGAGATCCACCTGCGCCGCCCGGGAAGCTGTCGACGCTACCCGGCGTGAAAACCCCAGCCAGGGGAGCGTTGCCAACACCGTCGTCAGGGCGCCGGCAAGCAGCCACATGGTCTGGGCGGAGAGCGCATCGACCAGCGGATGCGGAAAGAGATAAAACCAGTCGAGCGAAAGGCGTGCGGCAACGTGGCCGGTCAGCGCCGGGCCAAGGCTCTGCGCCGGGAACGACAGGGCCAGCAACGACAGCATCACGACACAGCCGGCGGTCAATTCGCGCGGTGGCCATATGCGTGGCAGCGAGACCCGCTGCACATGCACCCACACTGCGGCCAGTAGCAGCAGCGGAATGCCGATGTGTATGAACATGATGAGTGAAAAGAAGCGGTCGTTCAGTGCATCCGCCGTGAGAAAATTGCGCGCCAGCAGTTCGGCGGCCAGCGGCAGAGCCTGCAGCCACTCTGCGGTTGCGGTGATGCTGTAGAGCGCGCGCTCGTCCCATAACAGCCACAAGCCGGTGATGCCGGCAACCCACAGCAACCATGCCAGCGGTATGCCGGTGATCCAGGAGTACCAGCGCACGCCGCGAAAGTGTCCGCGCATCGCTTCGCGCAG
>JANNGY010000055.1:0-3653 GCA_031404095.1 Betaproteobacteria bacterium
TTTCGGCATTCGTCACGCCTTGCGGTGTCCGACACGCCAGTGCCAGTGTTTCCCCTTACTATCAAATGGCTATCGTGTCAGTACCCGGCGCGTCAGATAACTGGCCAGATCCACCAGTGTCACCAGCAAAATCATCGCAATCAGGATCGTGGCGGTTTTGTTCATATGGAATAAACCCATGTGAAACGACAGCAGTTGGCCCAAGCCGCCGGCACCGACCACGCCGAGTACTGCCGCTGCACGGATGTTGTTTTCCCAGCGATAAAGGGTGTACGACATGATTTGCGGCAATACCTGCGGCAATGTCGCATAGAAAAAAATCCGTGTGTTCGATACGCCTTGCGTGCGGAGCGCCATGGCCGGGCCGGGTGGCGCGTTCTCAATGGCTTCCGCAAACAGGCGACCGAGCACGCCGGTGGTGTGTAACGCGAGTGCCAGCGTGCCCGCAAACGGACCCAGGCCCGCCGAGATCAACAGCAGCGCAGCCCACACAAGTTCCGGAATCGAGCGCAACGCATTGAGCAGCAGGCGGGTCGGTAGCCTGATCAGTGCCCGGTCTTCACGATGAAGCGTGCTCGCCGGCAGCGCAATGACGATGCCCATTGCAACGGCCAGCAGGGTTCCAAGCAGCGACATGGCAAATGTTTCCACCGCACCAACCCCAACCTTGGCGAGAAACACCGCTGAAACATCCGGCGGGAAAAATTCGCGGACGAAGCGCAGCATGCTTTCACCGGCTTCCACCGAAAAAAACGCGCGCCAATCGAGCTTAAGGCTCCAGAAACTGACGACAATCAGCCCCAGCAACAGCGCAGCAAACCAGCATGCGCGGCAGCGTGCGTCGAATATTGGCGACGCGCGTGGCGGACGGTGCATTAGCCGATTTCCGCACGCAGCCAGCCGCTGAGGCGATCAGCCAGCGCAACCAGCAAGATAAAGACGATCAACATGGTGGCCACTTCGCCGCCATTGAACATTTTCATCGAGTTGTCCATCTGCTGCCCGAGGCCGCCCGCGCCGACAAAGCCCAGCACCACGGATGAACGTATCGCGCATTCCCATCGGTACACCGTGTACGAGGTCATTTCCGCTGCATTTTGTGGCAGCAATGCATAAAAGAACACCTGCAAACGGCCGCTGCCATTGCGCATCAGCGTGGCGCTGGCATGGGCATCGCCACTTTCCAGAATTTCGGCGTAGACCTTGCCGAGCATGCCACCGTAAGTCAGCGCAATCGCAAGCACGCCGGCGGTCGGCCCCAGGCCGACGACACGCACGAATACAAGTGCCCAGACCAGCTCGGGCACGCTGCGCAGCAGGATCAATATCGACCGAAGGGCTTGCCTTAACGCAAACGGCATTGGTGCCATGTGCCCGCCAAGCGCCGAGATGGAGAGCGCGCGGGTTGATAGCAAAGTGAGAGGGATGGCCAGCAAGAGTGCCAGCGTCATCCCTGCCGTTGCGGTCGCCACCGTGCGCCATGTTTCCTTCGCGACCAGTAGCAGAAACTCCTGGTTGACCACGGGCGGGAAGAAATCCTTGACGAACTGCCAGGTGGATTTGCGGCTTTGCGCGTCGAACAGCTGCCACGGCTTGAATTCGGTGGCGATTGCCAACGGCCAAAGCAAGACGATGGCCAATGAAAGCCAGAACACGCGGCCAATCCAGGCAGGATCGCGGCTTGGGGCGGGGTGTGATTTCGCAGCGCTGGACATCAAGTATTGGGCACGGAGAGCTGAGCGCATCGCCGCTAGCGGCAATGCATCACGGGTGGGGCCGGGTCGGCGTCGATATTGGTTTCACCAGAACCGGCGGGACCCGGGCCATCCAGCTCTTCCTCATGTTGCAAATAGAGTTGCCTGAGTACCTCTGGCGTCACTTCTTTGGTCGGAAGATCAAAGGCGACCATGCCATCACGCAAGCCGATAATGCGCTCAAAGCGCGCGAGCGCAATATCGACCTGGTGCAATGTCATCACCAACGTGACGCCGCGCGCGCGCGATTCCGCGAGAAGGGAATCCATGACCTGTTTGGCGCGTGTCGGATCGAGCGCAGACAACGGCTCGTCGATCAGCCAAAGCGATGCCGGCGAAACCAGCGCCCTCGCCAGCCCCACACGCTGACGTTCGCCGCCGGACAGGCGATCGACGCGGTGAAATATCTTTTCACTCAGATCAAATTTTTCCAGTGCCGCATGTGCGCCGGAAATATTCTGCGGATAAAACAGGGATCGCAAGCTTGTCCAGAATCCCATCGACGGAAGGCTGCCCGCCAACACCGAGGTCACGACGCGCTGGCGCGGTGGCAGCGGCGGCACCTGTGGCGCAAGGTAGAGCCGGCCACGCAGCAACTGCAATTGCGGCCGCGACAACTGCCATGGGTCGCGGCCATCGATTATCAAGCTGCCTGACGTCGGTTGAAGGGCACAGGCAAGCGCACTGAGCAGCGTGGTCTTGCCTGCACCGGAGGGCCCGATGATGGCGACTTGTTCGCCGGAGGCGATGTCAATGGTTGCATCGCTCAGGGCGGCGGGCATCCCGGCGCGCGCCGCAGGATGGCGCGCGCTAAGTTGCCTGGTATGGAGCTTCAACGGCGTGTTGCCGGCGTGGCGTTACAGCAAACCCGCGCTGCGTGCCGCGGCCTCGATACCTTTGTAATTGCCTGCGTCGGTGGGGATATAGCGGGTGGCGCGATTGAGTTTGAGAATTTCGGCACCTTCAGGCGTGGCGGGACCAATATCAAGCAGCGCTTTGGTCACTTTTGCGCGCATGTCAGCCGGCATGTCGGCGTGTACCGCCCAGTTGTAATTGTAAAAGCCCGGGGTGGTGTAGAAAACATCAACGGCTTTGGTGTCCACCTTGTTTTCCGCGACAAATTTTTTCCAGACGGTAATATCGAGCGCCGCAGCATCGACCTTGCCGCTGACGACGGAAGCAATGGTGGCATCGTGTGCGCCCGAGTAGGCGATACGTTTGAAGTCTTTTTCAGGGTCAATTTTGGCTTGCAGCAGGAAGCTGCGCGGCATCAGGTGACCTGACGTGGAGGATTGGGAGCCGAATGAGACTTGCTTGCCTTTCAGATCTTCCAGTTTCTTGATACCTGAATCGGTCTTGCTGATAAAAACCGACTGGAATTTCGTGTCTTCCTCGCGCTGGGCGATCGGGATGACTTTACCGCTGGAGCGAATACTTGCCTGTACAAATGTGAAGCCGCCAAACCAGACCAATTCAACTTTCTTGTTCACCATCGCTTCAACCGCCGCCGGATAATCGGTCACCGGCGTAAATTCGACCTTGACACCGAGTTTCTTCTCAAGATACTGCGCAAGCGGCGTGAATTTGCGAATCTGTTCGGTCGCTGCTTCTTCAGGAATGGTGGTGACGCGAAATGCCTGCTGCGCATAGACGGCGGAGCACATGGCGAACAGTACGCAGGTAAAAAGCGATTTCAATGTGCGTGACGATGAGAGGCTGATCATGGCAATCTCCGGAAGGGGAAGTTGAAAGAAGATGACGTACAACATTTCGCATGCGGCAAGATGGCCGAAGGGCATTCCGGCACATTTGCAATTCAAGCAACGGTCACTGACCTGAACAAGCCCAAATTCAAAACAACGCAAATTCAAGCCGAGGTAGTGTCTGCATTATCAACCA
>JANNGY010000056.1:0-1560 GCA_031404095.1 Betaproteobacteria bacterium
ATGACAATGATGGCCGTATCCGTCCGCACGGCCTGCTCGCGAGCCATTCGGGCAGCGCGCCGCATCGCAATCAACGAGGCGGCCAGATCCTTGTCCTTTGCCTGAGAGAGTTCCTGCTGAGTCACGGTAGTTCTCCCCATTTAATCAATACAGGTTCGTCCGCGGAGTTGTCGTAGAGCGCCCAGGCATCCACGGCGTCGCGGTAGTGGCTTTCGAAAAGCCTGCGCCCGGTGGCGAATCGACGCCGAATGACGGCTTCGGGAATGTCATGCCCGCCCTGACGTACGCGCTCGGCCACGCGCGCTACCGCCATCTCGGGCGTCGGCAAGCTCAAGAAGAACAGACTCAAGTGGTACCCCGATCGGCGCCAGTCTTCGATGTGCCGCAGATAGACGCGGCCTGACAAGGTGGTCTCGAACGCGAAGCTCTCGCCGCGGGCCGCGCAGGCCGCAATCTCGTGCAGCATCAGCCTCCCGGCCTTGATGGACTCGGCCTCCGGTGCAAAAGGCGACAGGCCGGCGGCGATGAGGTCCGCATTGATGAAGCGCGGGCATTGAGCCTCCTGCGGCAGGAAGGCGCGCGCGAAGGTGGTCTTCCCGGCGCCGTTCGGCCCCGCGATGATGACGATCTTGGGGTTGCTCATCGGCCCGTCACCCTCTGCTGCCAAAAGCACCCGGAATCCAAGGCCCATGCGGCTTGCCGGGCAACCATTAAGTCTTTCCTAATGGTTCGATCCGTCGTCGGAAGTGAGTCTTCCGACACAAACCCTGGCGTTTCAACTGGCAGTGCTTGCTGCATTCGACGGAACAGGAGCAGCGGGAAAAATTTCCGACTCACCGCGTCGGAAAAGCGCATACAGAACAAGTTGGGCTGGTACGCCATCTACCCCTCCCCACCATCGAACAGGCTGCCCTGCGGTGCACTCGGCTTTGACGGCTTCGGCGCCTGCGGCAGGTTCTCGACGTTCAGGCTGTAGTCGTCGTGCCCCCACTCGCACTTCTGCAAGACCATCTTGGGAATTTTCTTGACGGTCACGTTCGGATAGCGGTTCGCGTCGCCACGGAACGCGCCGCAGCAGACCAGGAGAGTCCGTGCCGAGCCCACCTCTTCCGACAGTGCCTGTAGCTGCTCGGCATTCAGGCTCTGCGTGGTGACGTAGATGAAATCGCTCTCGGTGCTGTGGCCGTGCTGCCAGTAAAGGTCGGAACTCGGCGCATAGGTGAAGCCTTCGAGCTTGCAGATGGCCGCCGCCAGCATCTCGGCGTTGTAGTCCTTGTTGACTATCCACTGGCCCCAGCGGTCCTGCTGCAACAGGCTGGGTGCGAGACGGTAGTAGCGGAAGCCGCCGCCGCCGGCCCAGCCCGCGGTCTCGGTGATGCCGCCCTTGTCTTCACCATCGATGACCTTCTTCAGACGCGGAATGATGTGGGTGTGGCAGTGCTCGCCCAGCTCGACCATGATCCAGCGGCGGTCCATTTTTTGGGCGACGGCGCCGGTGGTGCCTGAGCCGGCGAAGGAGTCGAGCACCAGATCCCCGGGTTCAGTGGACATCTCGACCAC
>JANNGY010000057.1:0-3648 GCA_031404095.1 Betaproteobacteria bacterium
CCCCTGAATCCAGTTAATGCGGAAACGGCCACAGCCGCAATTTTTCCTTGCCGATCTGCCACAGTTTTGCCAGTCCATGCGGTTCAACGATCAGGAAAAACACGATCAAGGCACCGAACACCATAAACTCAACGTGCGAGACCAATGCGGTGCTGACCGCAATACCGAACAGGCTGCCGATCAGCGGCAGCAGTTGATTGAGCAGGATCGGCAACAGCACGATAAACGCCGCGCCTAGAAACGATCCCAAAATCGAACCAAGGCCTCCAATGATAATCATGAACAGCAGATTGAATGAAAGGTTTATGTTGAAGGCGAGCGGCTCCCATGCCCCCAGGTGCACGAAGCCCCACAGCGCACCGGAAATCCCTACCAAGAACGAGCTCACGCCAAACGCGGTCAGCTTTGCATAGACGGGTCGGATGCCGATCACTTCCGCCGCCACATCCATATCGCGCGTGGCCATCCACGCCCGGCCAATATGGCTGCGCACCAGGTTACGGGCGGCCAGCGCCAGCAAGGTTACCAGCGACAGCACGAACAGATATTTTTCAACCGGCGAGCTGATCGGAAAGCCGAACAACTCGATGCCTGCGGGCGCCACCGATCCGGACGCGCTGTAATTGGTAAACCACTTTACGCGAGCAAACAGCCAGTCCATGAAGAACTGTGCCGCCAGCGTCGCCACCGCCAGATAGAGGCCCTTGATGCGCAGGCTCGGCATGCCGAACAGCATGCCCACCAGCGCCGCAATCAGGCCAGCGATCGCCAGAATGACAATGAAGTTCAGCCCCGGAACGCGCACATAGATGCTGTAGGACGCGTACGCGCCAACCGCCATGAAAGCGGCCGTGCCGAGCGAAATCTGTCCGCAGTAACCGACGAGAATATTGAGCCCGATCGCCGCCAATGCCAGAATCAGCCACGGAATCAGCAGCGCACGAAAAACATAGTCGCTGGTCACCAGCGGCATGATCACGAACGCCACCACCACCAACGCGCCGACGAACAGGCGATCCTGCAGGATCGGGAACAATTGCTGGTCGTCCCGATAGCTGGTCTTGAACTGGCCGTTTTCCCGATAGAACATCTTCAGACCCGATCGATATGCCGCTCGCCGAACAAGCCTTCCGGCCTGATCAGCAGGAACAACAACGCCAGCACATACGCAAACCAGTTCTCGATGCCCCCGCCTGCCAGGTCATAGGTTTTGGCGAGCCACGGGCTGAGAAAGACCTCGGCAACTTTCTCGCCGACGCCGATAATCAATCCACCGACAATGGCGCCCGGCACCGAGGTCAATCCGCCGAGAATGACCACCGGCAACGCTTTCAGGGCGATGAGCGAGAGCGAAAACTGCACGCCAAGCTTGCCGCCCCAGATCATTCCCGCCACCAGCGCCACCACGCCGGCGACGGTCCAGACAATCACCCAGATTCGATTGAGCGGGATGCCGATCGATTGCGCGGCCTGGTGATCATCCGCCACCGCGCGCAACGCGCGGCCAGTGGGCGTCTTCTGGAAAAACAGCGCCAGCGCCGTCACCAGTACCCCCGCCATGACGGCGGCGATGACATCTTCCTTCGACAGCAGCACGCCCCCCTGGAAAGTCGATTCCAGGATCATCATCGGCTCCTTGGCGATGCCAAGATCGATCTTGTATATGTCCGAACCCCAAATCGTCTGCCCGAGGCCATCGAGAAAGTAGGCGACGCCCAGCGTGGCCATCAGCAATACCACGCCATCCTGGTTGACCAGTGGCCGCAGCACCAGTTTCTCGATTGCCATCGCCAGCAGCACCATAATGCCGATGGTGAGTACCAGCGCGAGGCTAAGCGCCGGGAATCCGGGGGCAATGCCGATCCAGGCCGGCAACCACTCCGCCAGACGCGCCAGCGCAAGTGCGGCGAACAAGACCATTGCGCCCTGCGCGAAATTGAATACGCCTGACGCCTTGAAAATCAGCACGAATCCCAGCGCGACCAGTGAATACAGCACGCCGGACATGAGCCCGCCCAGCAACACCTCGATGTAGAAGCCCACTGCCGTATCGGCCAGCACCAGTGGCGCAATCAGGCCCAGCGCCAGGAATGTTCCCAGCGCCACAATCGACCAGTTCTTCTTCAGGTTCATCCGACCATCCGCTTCATCATTGTCCTTGGTTCATCAATGTTTCACGCCGAGATAGGCGTCGATCACCGCCTGGTTGTTGCGCACGTCGTCGGGCGCGCCGTCGCCGATCTTGCGGCCATAGTCAAGCACCACGACGCGATCCGAGATATCCATCACCACGCCCATGTCGTGCTCGATCAGGACGATGGTGGTGCCGAATTCGCCATTGACGTCGAGCACAAAGCGGCACATATCCTGTTTTTCTTCCACGTTCATGCCGGCCATCGGTTCGTCCAGCAAAAGCATGGTCGGCTCCATGGCCAGGGCGCGACCGAGATCGACGCGCTTCTGCAGGCCGTAGGGCAACTGCCCCACCGGCGTCTTGCGAATCGCCTGGATCTCGAGGAAATCAATGATGTGCTCGACCTTCTCGCGATGCGCGAGTTCTTCGCGCTGCGCGGCACCCCAGTAGATCGCCTGCTGCAATAGATTGGTTTTCATCCGCAGGTTGCGCCCGGTCATGAGGTTATCGAGCACGCTCATGCCCTTGAACAAGGCAATGTTCTGGAAGGTGCGTGCCACCCCCTGCGACGCCACCTGATGCGTATCCATCTGGTGGCGTCTTTCCCCCTTGAAATGAATCGTTCCCTGTTGTGGATGGTAGACGCCGTTGATGACATTGAGCATGGAGCTCTTGCCGGCGCCGTTGGGGCCGATGATGGCGCGAATTTCGTGCTCGCGCACGTCGAATCCGACGTGCGACAAGGCCTGCACCCCGCCGAAGGCCAGCGAAATGTCCTCGACCGCCAGGATGACGTCACCGATTCGGGTGCTTGATGTCATGGTGACGCCACTTCTGGGGGACAAAGTTGCAGGCGAAAAGGCAATGGCGAATTCCTGATGATTCCGGAAGTTGCAAGTGGCGTTGCGCCAAAGGTTTGTTGAATTATTCGATAGCAATTTCTCGTCGCTTTGACCAACATGCACTTCCCCCTTCGACGAAGGGGGATTGAGGGGGATTTGCAGTGATTGCACCCTTGGAAACACCGAAAATCCCCCTCAATCCCCCTTTTGCAAAGGGGGAAGTTCCCAACG
Source organism: Betaproteobacteria bacterium (assembly GCA_031404095.1). Lineage (GTDB taxonomy): Bacteria > Pseudomonadota > Gammaproteobacteria > Burkholderiales > Usitatibacteraceae > UKL13-2. Next base: position 3,208 of record JANNGY010000057.1, read on the forward strand.
TCGGACGCTGCATTGAAAGTTGCAGAGATTTTCAGCAAACCTCCAGCACTGGCGCGGCGTTTGATGGCATTTCGGCCTGCGAAGCCCGCCAGTGCTTGAGTTTCATTGCTGCATCGATGCGTATTCGCCCGTGGCGCAATCATTCAAGCCGCCTTCCGGTTCAGCAACGCCGCTTCTGCCGGGCTGCAGGTTTTCACGTCGGCTACTTTCAGGTCCGCGCGAATGGTCCCGCTGCGGCCATCCTCGAATTTCACCTGCGCGTCGATCTGCACGCTCGTCTCCGTGCCGTAAAGCGCGTCAATAATCTTTGCGTACTTGTCGGCAATGATGCGCCGGCGCACCTTGCGTGTGCGGGTCAATTCGCCGTCGTCGGCATCGAGCTCCTTGTGCAGGATCACAAAGCGCCTGATCTGCGAATTGGCGAGCTTGGGATCGCCGGCG
>JANNGY010000058.1:0-5149 GCA_031404095.1 Betaproteobacteria bacterium
CAATAAAGGGAATCGGCTGGAAATGCCGGAGTTGTGCTGCGGCGGTGGGAGTCCTGTTACGGCTACAGGCGGCAGACATCAGCCAGTTTGGCGAGACCTTTGTCAAAGGTGCCAAGGGGCAAGTGGCCAGCTTTGCGCGCAATTTCAAGCACCATGCAATCCGAGAAACCGAGCGAAGGGCGCGCCAGAAAGCTCTCCAGCGCCGAAGCGACGACATCGGCATCCTGCAACGTCAGACTATTGTGGTTAAGCAACAACTCAATTGCTCTTGCGAGCTGTACCGCCGATCGCTCATAGACCGCGTCGAGAACCCAGACCGTTTCGACTAGCACCAGGTGCGACACCCAGGCGCCACTTTCAACGAATGCCTCCGCAGCAGTCACTTGCGCCGCATCATCTCGAGCCAACAACCGCACCAATAGGTTGGTGTCAACGGCGCGCATGCTTTTCGCGCAGGTGCTTTCGAATGCCCTCTTTCACGCCGACTGACACCTTGGGACGTCCTTCCGCGAACAAGACCTCATGAACATCAGCCGATGTATGCCGCCCGGCCCGGCGAACGACAACCTGATCGTTACTCTCATCCCATTCGATGATTGACCCGGGGCCGACGCCAAGTTTCTTGCGCACTTCAGCGGGGACCGAAATCTGTCCTTGCGTCGTAATTTTCGATTGAGCGATTGACATGTCAATACATTACCCTGGTAATGTATTGGTGTCAAGCGGCCATGGTGACGAAACGCCTCGATTCGGAAACCCGATCCGCAATTGTGTTCGCAGGGAAAGTGGAAGCGCACCGATAAGCCGGATTCTGTTACGGCACTTGCGTGCTATGACGGCCATTCCTCTGGGACGTACGTTACCGCACGCCTCAAGCACCCTACCCGCAGGCTCCGCGGGACACACGTCAACGCCTGCCTATTTGGGTTTGCTCCAGGTAGAGATTGCCCGTTTCACCCTGTCCAAGTTGCCCTGGACAGACTCGTCTCTGTTGCTCTGATCCTCACCTCACGGTGGATGGGCGTTACCCACTACCCTGCCCTGTGGAGTCCGGACTTTCCTCTACATGCAAGCATGCAGCGACCGTCTGGCGCGCTTCCGTGGGCATTATCGCACGCGGGGTTGTACACACATGCGCTAAAGGGATAATGTCATCCTGAGCGCAGCGAAGGATCTCTTCGCCGAGATCCTTCGCTGCGCTCAGGATGACAAGCTTCATTTGAACTTGCCGTCCGGGTTACCCGCGATGACGGCGTCCCGGGCGAAAGTAATTGGCGTCGTCATAGAACGAAGCTGATTCATTGCGCGCATCCCAGCCCGGAATACCCAGCAGCGGCAGCGGCGCCAGATGGTGCGAGTCGGTGAGATTGGCCGGGTTCGTCAGCCAATCCGCTGCGGCGCGATCAAGTGAATCGTTGCCAGTGGTCAGCAACATTGCCTTGGCGGTGATGCCGATGAAGGGCGCAAGCGACTTCTCCATCAACCCGTGGCCAACCAGCACGAAGCGCATGTCGGCCATGACCTGTTCGCGCCGCTCGACGAAAAGTTCGCGCCATTGAAACCGGCGGATCAGATCAAGCAGCGATGAATCGCGGCTGGCAACGATGACGCCACTCTCGTCGAACATGGTGAGCACATCGCGCGCCACCGATCGTGCTGCGGCCTCGGCCGCCCCGCCGGTCGCGAGCAGGCGCGCGTGCTGGGCGTTGATGGCGGACTTGAGGCGCGGAAAGGCGATCCATTGCAGCGCATTGAAAAGGTCGTGCCAGTTTTCGCGCGTCGGCACTTCACCGGTTTCGGCGATTTGTGTTTCGTAGCGCATGGCGGAAATTGCGTCGGCCGATGGTGTTACAAAGCGGATTGGCCGGCCCCGCGCATTGGCGACGGCGTGCTGTGCTGCCAGCTGATTCAGTGTCGCAGTTGATGGCCACGTCTCCCCTTCCAGTTCGCGTAACAACGGGCGAACCCCATCGAAGAACGGGGCAGCCAGCGCACTCGCGGCGGCGTGCCACGTCATCGGCACGGCCGGGGTGGCTTTCATCTTTTCAGGCCATGCGCCACGCCAGCGGCTCGCCGGCGCGTAGCGGAACCAGCCCCGACTCGATAAAGGGCACTTCGTCGGGCACGGTCCAGGACTCATTCATCAGGGTAATCGTGCCGGCGTTACGCGGCAGGCGATAGAAATCCGCTCCGTGGAAACTGGCGAATGCCTCGAGTTTGTCGAGGGCATCGACGCTGGCAAACGCCTCGGCGTAGAGTGGCATCGCGTGCAGGGCCGAATAGCAGCCGGCCGCGCCACAGCAGGTCTCCTTGGTAATGCGGGTGTGCGGCGCGCTGTCGGTACCCAGGAAGAACTTGGCATTGCCGCTGGTGGCGGCTTTCAACAGCGCCAAGCGATGCTCTTCGCGCTTCAATACTGGCAGGCAGTAATAATGCGGCCGCAGGCCGCCTTTGAATATAGCGTTGCGGCTGTACAGGAGATGCTGGGGTGTGATGGTGGCCGCGACGTTATCGCTCGCCGCCAGCACAAACTTGACGGCATTCGCCGTGGTGATGTGTTCCAGCACGATGCGCAATGCCGGGAACCGCAGCACCAGCGGAATCAGGTGCCGCTCGATGAAAATCTTTTCGCGATCGAACACGTCGACGTCATCGCCGGTCACCTCACCATGCAACAAGAGTGGCAATCCTGCCTCCTGCATGGCCGCGAATACGGCGTCGCATTTGCGGATATCGGTAACGCCGGAATCTGAATTGGTGGTGGCGCCGGCCGGATAGTACTTCACCGCCTTCACAAAGCCACTGGCCGTCGCGCGCACAATTTCATCCGGCGCGGTGTTATCGGTGAGATACAGCGTCATCAGTGGTTCGAAATCGCTGCCGATCGGCAACGCGTCGAGAATGCGCTCGCGATAGGCCGCCGCATCGTCCACGGTCCGCACCGGCGGCTTCAGGTTTGGCATGATGATGGCGCGCGCGAACTGGCGCGCCGTGTGCGGCAGGACCGCCTTCATCGCCTCGCCGTCGCGAATGTGCAAATGCCAGTCGTCGGGCCGGGTGATGGTCATTTGATTCATGCAGCGATTATATCCGCCGGTGCGATCGGTCCCTTGGCGATCGTCGCGCGCGGCAGCCATGTTGTTACATGCATGGCGCAGGCGTATAGTTTTCCGACCCGGGCCGCGGTATTAGCCGTGGTCTCAACATGAGGAGAGTTGCCATGCACATTTCCTGTTCTTCCGTAAGGGTTTTCAAATCGGCCTGCCTATCACTTGCCGTCGCGTTTTTCGGCGGTATCGTCTATGCCGCCGAATCGCCGGCCGGCAACGCGCCGGAAAAACTGGGAACCGTGGAATTCCCCACCTCCTGCAATGCCGCCGCGCAGGGTCATTTCAGTCGCGCCGTGGCGCTGCTGCATTCTTTCTATTGGCCCGAGGTCCGCAAGACACTGGCCGAGGCGGCGAAAGCGGACCCCGGCTGTGCCATGGTGCATTGGGCCTACGCGATGGCCGCGATGGGCAATCCCTACACCTGGCCGCTGACCGGCAAGTCGCTGAAGGACGGCTTGTCTTCGGTGGAGACGGCCCGGCAATTGGCCCCCAGGACTGCACGCGAGCGCGACTACATTGCCAGTGTCGAATATTTTTTCAAGGATGCCGACAAGGTGCCCGCGCAGACGCGCCAGCTCGCCTACGAGCTGGCCATGGCCAAGCTGGTGAACACCTATCCGGATGACATGGAGGCGAAGGTTTTACACGCGCTGGCGATGTCGGCCAACTATGATCCCAACGACAAGGCCTACACCAACCAGTTGAAGGCGGCGCAGGTGCTTGAAGGCATCCTGGCCCTCAAGCCCGATCATCCCGGCGTGTCGCACTATCTGATTCATTGCTACGATGCGCCGCCTCTGGCGCAACGCGGATTGGCGTCGGCCTATCGTTATCGCGATATCGCGCCCTCCGCGCCGCACGCCCTGCACATGCCCTCGCACATCTTCACGCGCCTCGGCATGTGGGACGACTCGATCGCCGCCAACACAGCGGTGCTGAACGCGACCCGCGAGCACCAGAGCCGCCTGCATTCCTGGGACTACATGGGTTACGCGTATCTGCAGAAGGCGCAGGATGAGGACGCGAAACGCGTGCTCGGCGAAATCCTGGCGCTGGGCAAGATCGATGGAGAAACCGCGACGGCGGCCTATGCGCTGGCGGCGATTCCCTCGCGCATGGTGCTTGAGCGACAGCGCTGGTCCGAGGCTGCTTCGCTGAAACTGCCGATCTCCGAATTCGATTTTGCCTGGCAGCAGTTCCCGCAGGCAGAAGCGATCATGGTGTACGCACGCGGCCTGGGCGCCGCTCGCCTCGGCAAAGTGGCGGCCTCGACGAAGGACGTCGAGCGCCTGACCACCCTGAAAGCGGCAATGCTGGATGCCAAGCAGTTCTACTGGGCGGACCAGGCGACGATCCAGATGAAGACGGTCAATGCGTGGATCACGTATGGCGGCGGCAAGCACGAGGAAGCCTTGCGGCAATTACGCGATGCGGCGGATCACGAGGATGGCACCGAGAAAAATGCCGTGACGCCAGGCCCGCTCATCCCGGTCCGCGAACAACTCGGCGACATGCTGATGGCCATGAAACAACCGCGCGAGGCATTGGCCGAATACGAAAAGGCAATCGTCAAGGAGCCGAATCGCTTCCGCAGCCTGTATGGCGCGGCGCGCGCGGCCGAGGCGATCAAGGATAGCGGCGCCGCGCAAAAATACTTCCGGCAGTTGCTGGCCAGTGCCAACAATCCGCAGGGCATCCACGCCGAAACCCAGCATGCGAAGGAGTACCTGGCTCGGCGCTAGTGTAGTGCTTCATTCTGTTTGCGACTTATGCGCGCAATCGCGCAATTGCCGCTGGTGCGCCTCCTTCCCCCATGAAAATGGGGGAAGGCCGGGATGGGGGTGTCTTCGCAATCGGCATCGCCCCCATCCCAGCCTTCCCCCGTTGCCGGGGGAAGGAGCCAATCGGTGGACTCAAAAATAAGTCGCATCAAATACAAAGCACTGCACTAGTGTAGTGCTTCATTCTGTTTGCGACTTATGCGCGCAATCGCGCAATTGCCGCTGGTGCGCCTCCTTCCCCCATGAAAATGGGGGAAG
>JANNGY010000059.1:0-8169 GCA_031404095.1 Betaproteobacteria bacterium
GCTGGCGGCGGCGGGCGTCGGCGACTTCAACAAACTGCTCAGCCATGTCGAGAAAAATTCACCGCTCAGGCGCAACGTCACCACCGAGGAGGTCGGCAACACGGCCGCGTTCCTGTGCAGCGATCTCGCCAGCGGCATCAATGGGGAAATCACCTATGTCGACGGCGGATTCAATATTTCCGGATTGGCCCGGGACCCGTGAGGACCGCCATGTCACTTCCCGACATGAATACAAATCCGGTATTGCGCATCAAGGGAAAAGCGTTGCTGCCGATCGTGCAGGGCGGCATGGGCGTCGGTATTTCCGCACACCGGCTTGCCGGGCACGTTGCCCGCGCCGGCGCCGTCGGCACGCTGTCGAGTGTGGATCTGAGGCGCCATCATCCCGACCTGATGGCAGAGACCGGCAAGAGCCGCGACAAGGAACTGATCAACCGCGCCAATCTGCTTGCGCTGGATCGCGAAGTGCGCGCGGCCCTCGAGATTGCCGGTGGCCATGGACTGGTTGCGGTGAACATCATGCGCGCCGTGTCGGAATACGCCGCCAACGTGCGCCAGTCGTGCGAGTCGGGCGCGCAGGCGATCGTGGTCGGCGCGGGGCTGCCGCTCGATTTGCCGGACCTGGCCGCCGCGTACCCTGATGTTGCGCTGATCCCGATCCTGTCCGACTCGCGCGGCATCGCCATCGTGCTGAAGAAGTGGCTGCGCAAGTCGCGCCTGCCCGATGCCATCGTCATCGAGCACCCGCGTTATGCGGGGGGCCACCTGGGGGCGGCCAAGATCGCTGACCTGGAAGATCCGCGCTTTGACTTTCCGCGCGTGCTGGAGGAGACGTTCGCGGTGTTCCAGCAACTCGGTATCGAACGCGAGCAGATTCCGCTCATTCCGGCCGGTGGCATTGCCACGCCCGCGCAGGTGCACGAATTATTTGCGCTGGGCGCCAGCGCCGTGCAGATCGGCACACCTTTCGCCGTCACCGAGGAAAGTGATGCGCACCCCAATTTCAAGCGCGTTCTGGCGGAAGCGAAGCCGGAAGACATCGTCACGTTCATGAGTGTCGCGGGATTGCCGGCGCGCGCGGTCAGGACGCCGTGGCTGGAGAAATACCTGGTGAAACTGCCGGTGCTGCAGCGTCGCGCCAGCAATCGTGCCGACTGCACGCTGGCCTTCGATTGCCTCGAGCAATGCGGGCTGCGCGACGGCATCGAGCGTTTCGGCCAATTCTGCATCGACCATCACCTTGCGGCGGCATTGGCCGGCGATGTCGAGCGCGGGTTGTTTTTTCGCGGCGCCGGACCGCTGCCGTTCGGCCAGCAGATACGGCCGGTGACGGACCTGATCGAATACCTGCTGCACGGCACCATGCCCGCGGATTTGCGGCCGGCCGCCTGAGGCGCGACTTGCCGAAGATGCTGCCGTCAGCCTGAGGCCGGTCGCGCGAGCGCTTCAATTTCGAGGTGGCAAGGCGCCAGCAGCAAGTGCGTCAGTTCGTCCGCGTCATTCGTCCGCATTCGCTCGGCGAACGCCGCCAGACGCGGGTCTTGCGCGCCTGACAGCGTGGCGAGGAGCGCCGTCGCCGCCTCGCGCGCCGTCGGGCCGCCGGGCTGATAGGAAGGCCAGTCCTTGTAGCGTGACAGCAGTTGTTCGCGATGGTCCTGATAGAGCGCGCAGCTGCGGGTGAACTCTGTTTCTGCTTTTTTCGCGGCGATTTCCGCATCGATTTCCGCATCGGTATGCCGGTAGCGGGTCTTTTCCGCCTCGGTCCAGTGGGCTTTATCACCGTGATGTTCCCGCAGCGCCGCCATGGTCATCTTCAGCTCGATCTGCGAATGGGTGTGGGAATCGCGAAACACATGCACCAGTGCCGCGCCGTGGCCTTCGCTTCCCACGTAACGCATTCCCGCCGCAACCCGGCGCGGGTTGAAGCGGAATTGCCGGCTGCAGGCCGCCTTGAGGGTGTCGAGCAGGGCATTGATCTTCGCTGGGTTCATGCGGCAGTCCTTGGCGTAACGAGACAGACTTGGAGAGTATCACTGTGCCCGCTTTGAAGCTGTCCAAAGCAGCCTTCATGCACAAATATTCATGCCCCGTCGCATTGGCCCGCCGCAAGTTGGCCTATCATGCGAAGCTGCTTTTCCAGCGCGCTGCGGTCGCATGTCAAGGCGCCGGCCACACGACATTCGGGGAAACAATATGTTGAAATTCATTGCGGCATGTACATTCACGTTGGCCGTCGGCACGGCACTCGCCCAGGGCACAGGAGTATCCGCGGCGCCAGCCGAGACGCCGGCTGCTCCCACCGCACCGATCGCGACGAAGACTGATCCGGTCGTCGCCACCCAGGCTTTCATGAATCGCCTGCAGGGCGAAGCGCGCGCCAAATCGGACGCCTATGCCGAAGGCGGTTACTGGTTGCTGCTGTGGAATTTCCTGTATGGGCTGGTGGTGGCTTGGGTACTGCTTTCGTCGCGCATTTCCGCCCGCATGCGCGAATTTGCCGAACGTCGCACACACCGCCGCAATCTGCAAACGCTCATCTATGTGCTGGCCTATGTGCCGCTGGTTGCCTTGCTGACGCTGCCCATCACGTTCTACGAAGGCTTCTACCGCGAACACCAGTATGGCTTGTCCAATCTCACCTTCATGGCCTGGCTGGGCGAAGCGGGAATCGGATTGGGCGTGGATATGGTGGTTATGGGAATCGCGATTACCGGCCTGTACGCGATCCTGCGCCGGCTTCCGCAAACCTGGTGGGCCTGGGGTACCGTCGCCGGCGCTGCTTTCATCATGCTGCTGATCATGGCCGGGCCGGTGTTCATTTCGCCGCTGTTCAATACCTACAAGCCTTTACCGGAAGGGCCGATCCGTAACGAGATCCTGTCGATGGCGCGCGCCAATGGCATTCCGGCGGACAATGTCTACTACTTCGACGCCTCCAAACAGACCAAGCGTGTCAGTGCCAACGTGAGCGGGCTGTTCGGCACCACCCGCATTTCGCTCAACGATAACCTGCTCAATCGCACCACGCCGGCGGAAATCCGCGCGGTGATGGGGCATGAGATGGGGCATTACGTCCTGAACCACGGCCTCAAGCACACGGTGTCGTTCAGCCTGGTGCTGCTGGGCGGCCTGCTGTTCATCAAGTTCAGCTGGGACTGGGCCACTGCCCGTTTCGGCGGCCGATTCGGTGTCAGGGGTATCACCGATCCGGCGGGGTTTCCCTTGCTGGCCGCACTGTTTTCCGTTTACATCTTTCTGGCGACGCCGGTGTACAAGGGCATCATCCGCACGGCGGAAGTCGAGGCCGACCTGTTCGGCCTGAATGCCTCGCGCGAGCCGGATGGTTTCGCGGAAGCGATTTTCAAGCTGGCCGAATACCGCAAGCTTGAGCCGGGAAAATTCGAGGAATTGATTTTTTTCAGCCATCCCAGCGGCTATAACCGCATCTATTCGGCCATGCGCTGGAAGGCGGAAAACACGAAGTAGGCGCGCAGCGGCCAGCCAAACTCAAGCACTGGCGCGGCGTTCAAGCCCTTTTCGTGCCACATACCGCGCCAGTGCTGGAGGGTGACGCGGGGGTTTCGATTCGCATGCGAATCGCTCGCGGAACGGCTGCCCAATGCAATGGGCAGCGCGCCCTGCAAGGGGAGCGGGGGTTTCGATCCGAATTCGGATCGCCCGCGAGACGGCTGCCCCATGCAGGGGGCAGCGCGACCTGCAAGGTTGCCTGGCCGTTCCGGCCGGACTTTCCGGCGCGGTTACCGCGCGGTCAGGTAAGTGCCCGCTGCGCCGACCGCAACGAAACCGCTCGCCGTTCGCGCCACCGCCGTCAGATCGTTGGTGGTGCCCGAGGATTGCGCCTTCCAGGTGATGCCGTCGGCGCTGGTGAAAATGCTGCCCGCATTGCCGACAGCCACGAACTGCCCGCCGTAGGTCACGCCGGCAATGTTGTTCGCCGACATCGCGGGTTGCAGTGTCCAAGTCAGGCCGTCGTTGCTGGTCAGCAATGTGCCGGCGTCGCCGAGCGCCACGAAAGTGTTGGTCGATGTGGTTAACGTCAGCGGCACCGCGCCGAACGCGACGGCACGCAAATGGCGGGTGGTGTTGACGGTCACGCTCTGCCAGGTGAATGCGTCGGCACTCGTCACCACGGTTCCGTCCGCGCCGACCGCGACATAGCGGCCATTGCCAAAAGTGGCGGCGTAGAGAGTTTTTGTGGTCGGCGATGTGGCGGCTGCGGTCCAGGTGGCGCTATCGTTGCTGGTGAGGATTGTGCCGCCGGCGCCGAAAACGGCAACCAGGCTGCTGCCGGTACTGGCGGCGGCATACAAATCGGCCGTCGTTCCGCTGGTGCGGGCGGTCCAGGTAATCGCATCCGTGCTGGAAACGATCCTCCCGGCGGCGCCAACCGCCACAAAGCTCAAGCCGCTGTTGACTATCGCATTGAGATCCGCGGGTGCCGCCGGATTGGTCTGCGCGGCGCCCGCCGCATCGCCGACCACTGTGTATATCGCGCCGCCGGCGCCGACGACGGCATGGGTGGTCGCGGCGACACTCACGCCCGTGAGCCGGCCGGTTCCGAGCGGCGTGCCGACGGTCCAGCTGCCGCCGGCGATCCTGGGAATCACATCCTGCGATGGCGCTCCTGGCCCCCCGGGTCCGCCATTCTTGCGGCCGTTCACGGTAAAGGAATAAGTCACGCCATTGAGCAAGCCACCGACGATGAAAGGCGACTTGGCGCCGGGGATGGCGGTGCCACCGCGTTCCAGCCAGTTTGCCGGGGTGATCCCGCTGCCAAGACCATAGAAAACCCAATACTCCACGTCCGGATCTGCCGTCCAGGCAAGCGTGACGGTACTGTCGCCGGCAATCGCTTTGAGATCCGGTGGTGCATCGGAAGAACTGCCGCCGCCGCTGCATCCGTTGAGCAAGGCGGTGATGGCAAGCGAGGCCATCAGAAGTACGAATCGATTCACAAATATTCCTTGGATGTCACTGACTGCAAATTATCCCACAATCTCCATCCGCCACTCTGGTGGCGCATGCAGGCGACAGGCATGGCGGAAGGCGGAATGGCGCTTGCCCGCAGGAGAAATCGGATGCGGAAACGTGATTTGGCCGGTCCCCAGCAACGTACCGGCCAGCCGCATTTGGCGTCACTTACGGCGTCACTTCCGCTCAAAGTCCTGCAGGATACCGGAATGGGCTCAACTAATCGCCACCTGTTCGACTTCACCGGTTTGACATTCGACCGCAGCCTGACCATTCTGTTCACATGAGGGCCTGCTTAGTTTTCGACTGCCTGCCATGCGCATGCTGAATCTGCGCGGCCCTGCCGCGCCCACAAGCCCGGGCCGTCGCCAAGCGGCAAGGTCCCTGAAGCCGATTGCCGCGGCGATGGCGGCATGGGCATTGACTGCTGTCATGGGTGGCAGCGCGGGCGCAATAACGTTCAACTGGGCAAGCCAGGGAGACTACCTGACCGCCGATCCGCACGCCCGCAACGAGGGGCTTAACAACCTCATCAACGATCACGTTTATGAGCGACTGACCATGCGTGGCAAGAAGCTCGAGATCCTGCCGGCGCTGGCGGAATCCTGGACGCAGGTCGATAAGCTGACGTGGCGGTTCAACTTGCGCCGCAACGTGAAATTTCACGACGGCACTCCCTTTACCGCCGCCGACGTCGTGTTTTCCATCGAGCGGGCGCAATCGGCGGGTTCAAACTTCAAGGTGTTCGCGGCGCCGCTTGGCACGGCGCGTCGCATCGATGATTACACCGTCGAATTTTCCACGCCGCAGCCGCAGCCGGCTTTCATGGGAAATCTGATTGCCATCAACATCATGAGCCGCCAATGGGCCATTGCCCGCCGGGCAGTGACGCCGCAAGATTTCAAGACCGGTGAAGAGACTTATGCCTCGCGACATGCCAATGGCACCGGTCCGTTCAGGCTGATAAGCCGGGAGCCGGAGGTCAAGACCGTGCTGCGGAAAAATCCCGACTGGTGGGGTGTGTCGTCCGGACGCTTTGAGGGTAACGTGACGGAGGTGCGATACCTGCCGATCAAGTCGGACGCAACCCGAATGTCCGCCTTGATCACCGGTGAGATTGACTTTGTCCAGGACCCGCCGCTGCGGGACATCCCGCGGCTCAGGCGCGAGCCGCGCGTGAAAATAATCGAGGGCCCGGAGAATCGGGTGATTTTTCTCGGCATGGACCAGGGTCGGGACGAGCTGGAATACAGCAATGTCAAGGGCCGCAATCCGTTCCGCGATGCGCGCGTGCGCCAGGCAATCGACCATGCCGTCGATATCGAGGCGATCCGTGTCCAGGTGATGCGTGGATTCTCGGTGCCGACCGGGAGCGTGATCGTGCCATCATCCAACGGCTATCGCGTCGAATTCGATCGCCGGCGCGCCCACGATCCGGAGCGGGCGCGCAAGCTGCTTCGTGAAGCGGGTTATGCGGATGGCTTCGAGGTAACGCTGGATTGCCCGAACAACCGCTATGTGAACGACGAGCGCATCTGTACGGCGATCGCCGCGATGCTTGCGCGTGTCGGCATCCGGGCGCGGGTCATCGGCCTTCCGCGCGCGCAGTTTTTCCAGAAGCTGGAACGGCGCGATACCAGTTTTTTTCTCTATGGCTGGGGCGGCGCACCGACCGATGGCACGACTTTCCTGACGCCGCTGGTGCACAGTTTTGATGGCAAGGGACGCGGCGATTTCAACATGGGGCGTTTTGCCGATGCCGAGGTCGATCGCGCCATCGACGCCGCCTCGATTGAAATGGACGACGCCAAACGCGAAAACCTGTTGGCCGCGGCGGTCTCGCGCGTGCGCGACCAGGCTTATGTGATTCCGCTGCATCGACAGGTGATTCCCTGGGCCGCCCGCGCCGGGGTCAGCGTGGTCCATCGCGCGGACAACGTCTTGAGCATGATCTGGGTGCAGCTGCCGCCATAGTGTGGTGGACGTGGCGCAACCGGCCTCGGTGGTTCGATGTGCCAACGCCGAAAATCACACGGTTGCACCCGTGACATGCCTGCCAAATGCGGGCTCGTCCCTTGGAAGCGACGGCGCCCGGCTATCGTTGGCGGCGCGAATGGCGCCGCTCATCCCGCCAATCTTGCGTTCCGTCCTCGCGTTCTGGCGGTCAGCCGGTGACCCGGATACGCTGTGCGCACATTGAACTTCGCAGGCGGAACGGCCAAGGGGCCATGGGCATGGTGACAAATTGACACATAGCCTTTACACGACCCACCGTAACATCGGATCGAAAACGTCGTGGCGGGGGCGGTGCGCGGTTGCTTCGTGCATGACGTCGTGCCCGCCGGCGCGCGACACCGTGCGAATGTCGGCAGTTGCAGGTCTTCGCCGGCGGAAATTCCCGCCTGGCGCATGGTGCCAACGGCGCGGGCCCGCACCTCCGAAAGTTGCAAAAGCGCGATAATAACGCCCCGTGCCGATGGATTGCCACGCGGCCGGCCAATACAAGAACAATCCCCAACTGGAATCATCAATATGTTGCGTCACACATTTCTCGCTTTAGTTCTGGTCACCCTCCTCGTTGCCTGTGACAAGGGTGCCGACAAGGGACCGGACAAAGGGGCCGGCAAGGCCGACAAAGGCACTGCCACGGTCAACGAAAAGCCACTACTGCTTTCTGCCGAAGATGTACATACCGTGCGTAACAACGCGCTCGCCACCGGCCCGTCGATCACCGGCTCCGTCCAACCTGAGCGCCGTGCTGATTTGCGCGCCGAGGTGTCGGCTGTCGTGTTACAGGTGCTGAAAGAAAATGGCGATATCGTCCGTCGCGGCGATCTGCTGGTTCGCCTGGACGACACTGCGATCCGTGACAGTCTGGCGTCGGCCGAAGCCGCCATGAGGGCTTCAAGCCAGTCCTTTCAGCAGGCAGAACGCCAGTTCGAGCGCGTCACCACATTGCGAAAATCGGGCATGGTCTCCACGCAGGCACTGGACGATGCGGAAACCCGCCGCAACAACGCGCAGAGTGACCTGGAAGCCGCCAAAACGCGCGCCGCGCAAGCGCGCCAGCAACTGCAACGCACCGAAGCGCGTGCGCCGTTTGACGGCATCGTCAGCGATCGCAAGGTCTCGGGCGGCGATACAGCACAGATTGGCAAAGAACTCGTCAAGGTCATC
>JANNGY010000060.1:0-3133 GCA_031404095.1 Betaproteobacteria bacterium
CCGGTGCGCTGTGGGGCTTCGTGCACCTGGGGGCATGGGAGCCGCTCGCCTTCAACATCAACCTTTCATTCAATTTGCTGTTCATGATTATCATTGGTGGCCTTGGTTCGATTCTGGGATCGTTTCTCGGCGCGGCATTAATCGTGCTGCTGCCGATATTCCTGAACCAGATGTTGCCTCTGCTGGGTGGCTTGTTTGGCCTCACGGTCAGCACGGCGCTGGTTTCGCACGTCGAACTGATGGTGTTCGGTGCCTTGATCGTGTTTTTCCTGATCGTTGAACCGCATGGACTGGCAAAACTGTGGCAGATCGGCAAGGAAAAATTGCGGCTGTGGCCGTTTCCGCATTAACTGGATTCAGGGGCATGGAGCAGGTTTGATGATGGTGTGCATGGTTCAACAACAACGGAGGTGGAGTCATGAAAAGGAAAATCGGTAAGTGGGCAGTGGCCGGTGCAGTCGCGGCGATGATCGGGGCGGGTGCGGTGCAATCCGCGTTCGCGCAGTCAAATGAAATTTTCGTACCCGTGCTGGTGTATCGCACCGGCGCCTACGCACCCAACGGCGTGCCGTGGGCGAACGGCTTTGTCGATTACCTCAAACTTGTCAACGAGCGCGACGGCGGTGTGAACAAAGTCAAGATTGCGTATGAAGAATGTGAAACCGGCTACTCGACCGATCGTGGCGTCGAATGCTACGAGCGATTCAAAAGCAAGAAGCCAGTTGCCGTAAATCCGCTTTCCACCGGCATTACCTTTGCCCTCACCGAAAAAGTGCCGGCGGACAAGATCGTACTCTTCTCCACCGGTTACGGGCGCTCCGAATCGGTCGACGGCAGTGTGTTCGCGTGGAATTTTCCGTTGATGGGCACTTACTGGTCGGCCGCCGATATGCTGATCCAGCACGTTTCCAAGAAAGGCAGCCTCAAGGGCAAGAAAATTGCGTTGGTGTATCACGATTCGCCTTATGGCAAGGAGCCGATTCCGGTGCTGGAGGAACATGCCAAAACGCACGGATTCGAATTCATGAAACTGCCGGTGACGCACCCCGGCATCGAGCAGAAATCGCAATGGCTGCAGATTCGCCAGCAACGACCTGATTATGTTTTTATGTGGGGCTGGGGGGTGATGAATTCGACCGCCATCAAGGAAGCGATCGCGGTCTCGTATCCGCGCTTGCAGATGTACGCCGTTTGGTGGGCGGCAGCTGAACCGGACGTATTGCCGGCCGAAATGGCGGCAAAGGGATATAACGGACTGGCGCTGGCCCACAGCGCCGAGGCGGACAATCCGGTACACAAGGATATTGCGAAATATCTGCACGACAAGGGCAAGGGCACCGGCGAGAAAAAGGAAGTCGGCAATGTGCTCTATAACCGCGGCATGATTTCCGCTGCGTTGGTGATTGAATCGATTCGTGTGGCGCAGGCCAAGTACGGCAACCGCGTCGTGACTGGCGAGGAAGTTCGCTGGGGCGCGGAACATCTGAATCTCGACGCGGCGCGCATAAAGGCGCTGGGCCTCGAAGGCATGATGCAGCCGCTCAAGACCTCCTGCGCCGACCACGAGGGCGCGCGCTCCGCCCGTATCCATACCTGGGACGGCAAAGCCTGGAGCTACACCTCGGATTGGTATACCTCCGACCAGAAAGTACTCGGGCCGATGGTGAAGGCGGCCTCGGCGAAGTACGCGGCGGAGCGGAAGATCACGCCGCGCGATTGTTCAAAGGAGAAGTAGGCCAGCAAGTTGAAGGCATAAATGCATGAGGGAGTGGGCTGGTTCCCGCTTCCTCATGACTTTACGCGGCGTTCACCGTCACCGGTATTTTCGGGTATTCGCAACCTGCAAACTCCAACCATGTTATCCGCTCCCAATTCACCCCCACCGCTGCTGTCCGTCAACGGCATCGAGGTGATTTACAACCGCGTCATCCTGGTCCTCAAGGGTGTTTCGCTGCAGGTGCCTGAAGGCGGCATCGTGGCGATCCTCGGCGGCAATGGCGCCGGGAAAACCACGACCTTGCGTGCGGTCTCGAATCTGTTGAAGGGCGAACGCGGCGACGTCACCAAGGGCTCGGTGATGTTTCGTGCCGAACGGGTCGACCGGCTTTCGCCTTCCGACCTGGTGAAGCGCGGCGTGGTGCAGGTGATGGAAGGGCGTCATTGCTTTGCGCACCTGACGGTCGAGGAAAACCTGCTCACTGGCGCCTATACGCGGCGCGACGGGCGGGCGGCGATGCAGGCAGATCTCGAAAAGGTCTACGCCTATTTCCCGCGGCTTAAAACGCGGCGTCACGCCCAATCAGGCTACACGTCGGGCGGAGAGCAGCAAATGACGGCTGTCGGACGGGCGCTAATGGCCAAGCCGTCGATGATCCTGCTAGATGAGCCGTCGATGGGCCTCGCGCCACAGATTGTCGAGGAGATATTCGAGATCGTGCGTGACCTCAACCAGAAGGAAGGCGTGAGTTTTCTGCTGGCCGAGCAAAACACGATGGTGGCCCTGCGCTATGCCGATTTTGGCTACATCCTCGAAAACGGGCGGGTGGTGATGGAAGGCAAAGCCGCCAGCCTGGCGGAAAACGAGGACGTCAAGGAGTTCTACCTGGGGATTTCGAAAGCGGGCCGGAAATCGTTCCGTGACGTGAAGCATTACCGCCGGCGCAAGCGCTGGCTCGCCTGATGAGCGCCTTTTACGACGCGCTGGAGGCGCGCGATCCGGTTCAACGTGAAAGCGACCTATTCGCCGCTTTGCCGGAACAACTCGCCTTCGCAAAGGCGAACGCCGCATACTTTGGCGAAGTGCTCGCCAGCATTGATGTGTTTGAAATTACCTCGCGCGAGGCACTGGCATCGCTACCGGTTACGCGCAAATCGGATCTGCACGAGTTGCAGAAGCTGAACATGCCGTTCGGCGGGCTTGCCGTCACGCCCCCCGGGCGCCTGGCGAGATTGTTCGTGTCACCCGGCCCGGTCTACGACCCGGAAGGGCGAAGCGCCGACTATTGGGGCACCGCACGGGTCTTGTTCGCGGCCGGCTTTCGCGAAGGCGACATCGTCCACAATACTTTTTCCTATCACCTTACGCCGGCGGGGTCGATGTTCGAAACCGGCGCGCATGCGCTCGGCTGCGCGG
>JANNGY010000061.1:0-3201 GCA_031404095.1 Betaproteobacteria bacterium
GGCGGCCAGGGCGTGGTGTCCGCCGCGGAGATGCTGTCGGTCGCGGCCTTCGACGAGGGCCGATTTGCCCAGGCATTTCCCAGCTTCGGTTCCGAGCGCATGGGTGCGCCGGTGATGGCGTTTTGCCGCATCGACGACCGCGAGATTCGGCTGCGCGAACCGGTGATGCATCCCGATGCGCTCATCATCCAGGATCCGACCTTGCTGCATCAGGTCGACTTGTTCAGTGGCCTGTCGCCATCAGGTTACATCCTCATCAATTCGACGCGCAGTTTCGATGAACTCGGCATCGGCGACTTCGTTGTTCAGTTTCCCGCCGACCACCTGTGCACGGTGCCGGCGAGTGAACTGGCGATGAAACACGTCGGCCGGCCGTTGCCGAATGCGGCGCTGCTCGGCGGGTTTGCGGCGATCTGTGGACAGCTCAGTTTCAATGCCGTCGCCAAGGCCATCGGCGGGAAATTCCCCGGCAAGGTGGGCGACGCCAATGTCGCGGCGGCGCGTGCCGCCTACGACCTCATCCGTGCCCGCAACAACCGAACGGTGGAGGTGGTCCATGCTTAAGCAAATCGAAGGTTCCGCCGCCGTCGCGCAAGCGATCGCGCTGTGCCGGCCGGAAGTGATTTGCGCCTATCCGATCACGCCGCAGACGCATATCGTCGAGGGCCTCGGCGAGATGGTCAAGAGCGGTGAACTCGAGCATTGCGAGTTCATCAATGTCGAGTCCGAATTTGCCGCGCTGTCGGTGGCGATCGGCGCATCGGCCGCCGGCGCGCGCAGCTACACCGCGACGGCCAGCCAGGGCATCCTGTTTATGGCGGAGGCGGTGTACAACGCCGCCGGGCTGGGACTGCCGATCGTGATGACCATCGGCAACCGCGCGATCGGCGCGCCGATCAACATCTGGAACGATCACTCCGACAGCATGGCGCTGCGCGATGCCGGCTGGATCCAGCTGTTCGCCGAGACCAACCAGGAAGCCGCCGACCTGCACATCCAGGCCTTTCGCCTTGCCGAAGAATTGTCGTGTCCGATCATGGTCTGCGTCGATGGCTTCATCCTCACCCACGCCTACGACCGTGTCGATATTCCGACCCAGGCGCAGGTCGACGCCTACTTGCCGCCGTTCGAGCCGGTGCAAGTGATGGATGTCAATGATCCGGTGTCGATCGGCGCGATGGTCGGACCGGAGGCTTTTTTTGAAGTGCGCTATCTTCAGCACCACAAGCAGCTGCGCGCACTGGAACTCATTCCGCAGCTGGCCCTGGAATTCCAGCAGCAGTTCGGTCGGGATTCCGGCGGGCTGATCCGCTCGTATCGTTGCGACGATGCGGAGACCATCGTCGTCGCGCTGGGGTCGGTGGTCGGCACCATCAAGGACGCGGTCGACCAGATGCGCGACAAGGGTGAGGGTGCGCCCGGTGCCACAAAAATAGGCGTGGTGTCGATCTGCTCGTTCCGGCCGTTCCCGCTGGCCGAGGTGCGCGAGGCACTCTGCCGCGCCAAGCGCGTGGTGGTGCTTGAAAAATGCATGGCGGTCGGCATCGGCGGCATCGTCTCCGACGGCGTGCGCAAGGCGCTGTCGGGAATCATGCTCAAGGGATACACCGTGATCGCCGGCCTGGGTGGCCGCTCGATCACCATCTCCTCGCTGATCCGGTTGTTCGAACAGGCCGGCCGCGATGAACTGGAGACGTTGAATTTCCTCGACCTCAACTGGGAAATTGTCAATCGCGAAATCGAGCGCGGCCAGCAACAGCGGCGCACCGGTCCGACCGCAGAGAACATCCTGCGCGACCTGGGCACGGTGTCCGCGCGGGTTGGCTGAGTGAGGAAAACCCATGGTCAGCCACAGATGAACACAGAGGAACACAGATACAAAAAGATGAGCTTCAGGTGATCAAGGTACGCGCCCGTCCTTATCTGTGTTTATCCGTGTTCATCTGTGGCTAAGTTTTTTTGACCATTGAAGGACGTCTGAAATACCGAATCACGGAGAACGAAAAAATGTCCCTGCAACCCGTCAAGTTCTACCAGACCGGCACTTTCACCGTCGGCAACCGGCTGCTCGGTGAGGAAAACCGCTCGGTGCAGGCCAACATGCGCCGCCCCAATTCGCTCAACTCCGGTCATCGCGCCTGTCAGGGATGCGGCGAAGCGCTGGGCGCGCGCTATGCGATCGATGCCGCGATGCAGGCGACCGGCAACAAGGTGATGGCGGTCAATGCCACCGGCTGCCTGGAGGTTTTTTCAACACCGTACCCGGAAACGTCCTGGCAGATTCCGTGGATTCACTCGCTGTTCGGCAACGCTTCCGCGGTTGCATCAGGCGTCGCGGCGGGCTTGCGCATGAAAGGCCGCTGGGACGTGAAAGTGGTTGCGCAGGGCGGCGATGGCGGCACCACCGACATCGGCTTTGGCTGCTTGTCGGGAATGTTCGAGCGCAACGACGACGTGCTCTATATCTGCTACGACAACGAGGCCTACATGAACACCGGCTTGCAGCGCTCCAGCGCCACGCCGCCGGCCGCGCGCACCGCCACCACCATGGCGGTGGGGCCGCATCCCGGAAACGTATTTGGCACCGGCAAGAACCTGCCGCTGATCGCGATGGCGCACAACATTCCCTATGTGGCGACGGCATCGGTTGCCAATCTGCGCGACCTCGAAGACAAGGTGACGAAAGCCATGGGCATCACCGGCGCGCGCTACATTCACATCCATGTGCCGTGCCCGCTCGGCTGGGGCTCGCAACCGGCCGACACGATCAAGGTGGCGCGAATGGCGGTTGAGTCAGGCCTGTTTCCGCTGTTCGAGGCCGAACACGGCGAAGTCACCGGCCGCTACACGCTGCGCAAGCCGGTGCCGGTCGAAGACTATCTCAAGTTGCAGCGCCGCTTTGCTCACCTGTTTGGCAAGAAACCCGACACGGAAACCATCGCGATGATCCAGGCGACGGCGGACAAGAACATTCGCGTGTTTGGACTTGCTGCCGATAATGGCAGCGGCCTTCGTCAATAGATTGTCATACCTACACCACCGGAATGCCTACATCACGCACCTTTGGCACAACGATCCATCGAGAGAAAATCGTCGTGCCCGCGCGGGCAGGGGCCCCGGCCGGGGCACCGTCGAATATGGAGCCAAATGGGCAATAATTATTTTGTGTGGTGTGGGGGGCACCCCAGGCGGGGGCGCCGG
>JANNGY010000062.1:0-12407 GCA_031404095.1 Betaproteobacteria bacterium
CCCACTATTTTTCTTTTGATCCTGTTTCCACTTACGTACAAAAACGACTGCCGCAATGCGGTGCTGGCATTTGATTTAAACTTCTTTTGCCTTTCAACACCATAGGCATTACTAATGATCATCAATGAATCGCTACTCGTCGGCAAGAACATCAAGAACGCAATGGGAAGCTTGCGCGCGTATCTACGCGCTGTCTACTACCTGTTCAGGTGGGAAGTAACGTAATGCCGATGCCGCACATTTCGAAAGAACGATTTCGCGCCTGCAAACACAAGCGCTGGCGCGCTTGGCAGGCCGAAAACGGCTGGTGAGCCGCGCGGATGCTAGGGCTTGGCTATTGCGTGGTAGTTTTGCGGCCCGGCGCTTGGGCGTGGCGGCCTCAGCAGGCAACAGACTGGTGTATTTTTGATAGAGATCAAAAAGGAAGGCGACGCGTTCGGCGTCATTCTTGAAAGTCTTCTTTCCGTAGGCGACATCGACGGCAGTGTCGAGCTTTTGGTGGGCTTTTACTAGCACCAGCCACTGCGATGGGAATCGTCCCCATCCTCACCGTACCCCGCTGACGCGGAAGGGAATCAGCCCGTTCGTCTATCACTCAACGCGCGCGCCGCTCTCCAGCATCTCCGCCGCCGCCCGCTTGGTCGCCGCGGTGATGGTAATCCCGCCCAACATGCGCGCAATCTCATCGACGCGGCTCACGCCGGCCAGCGGTACGATCGAAGTCGTCACCACACCCTCTTTCGCCGCTTTCGCCACCTGGAACTGATGTTGCGCACACGCCGCCACTTGCGGCAGGTGCGTGACCGCCATTACTTGATGGTTCTGGCCCAGCGCACGCAGCAGCCGACCGACTACTTCCGCCACCCGCCCGCCGATGCCGGCATCGACTTCGTCGAAAATCATGGTGCCGACGCGGCCTTTGGCCGAGGCCATCATCTGGATGGCGAGCGAGATGCGCGACAATTCCCCGCCGGATGCAATCTTCGCCAGCGGACCCAGCGGCTGGCCATCGTGAGCGGCGACCTGGAATTCGCAACTCTCCAGCCCGTTGGCCGAGGGTTCGCGCGCGGAAAACTCGACGGCGAATTTACCGCCCGCCATGGCGAGCTGCTGCAGCGACTTGGTGACTTCCACGGCAAATTTCCGGGCCGCGCCCTGTCGCGAACGCGTGAGCTTTTTTGCCGCCTCCATGAAGGCCGCGAGCGACGCCTGCTCTTTTTCAATTAATTCGTCGAGCGACTGCCCGCCGCCGAGCGCCGCCAGGCGGTCGCGTTTCTGCTGCAGGAACTCAGGTAAGCGCGCGGGCTCGATGCGAAATTTTCGGGCGATCTCCTGAACGGCGGCGATCTCTCGGTCGAGGTCGGCCAGGCGCGCGGGATCGACATCGAGCTTCCGCAGGTAATGCCGCAATCCGGTGACGGCTTCACGCAGTTCCACGCTGGCGCTGCTGATGAGCGCAACCGCCTCCGACAAGGCCGGGTCGGTCTCGGCAGCATCGCCGAGGTCGCCAGCCAGCTCATCGATCTGCGAGAGCACGTCGCGGTCAGATTCCGCCAATCCATTCACTGCGGCTTCGGCCGCCGCAATCAGGCTGGCTGCGTTGGCGAGCCGACGATGATCAGCCTGCGTTTCTTCCCAGCGCGGCACGCTGAAGTTGAGTCTTTCCACTTCGCCGATCTGCCAGCTCAGGTCCTCGAATTCGCGGGCAATGGCAGCCTCGTTGGCTTCGCGGGCGGCACGGATGTTGGCCAGTTGCGACCAGGCATGGTGCCGTTCGCGCACGTCTGCCAGTAGCGCAACGTTGCCGGCGAAATCGTCAAGCAGCGCGAGTTGGGCATCGCGCCGCAGCAGAGTCTGGTGCTCATGCTGGCCGTGAATATCGATCAGGTGCCCGGCCAGGTCGCGCATTTGTGAAAGCGTGACCGAGTTGCCATTGATGAAAGATTTGGAGCGGCCGCCCGCGTCGAGCACGCGGCGGAACAGGCAGAGATTGGCGTCTTCCTCATCGCCGGCAGCGGCGAGTTCGTTGTCGGCGAGCCATTTGCGCGCCGGCTTGATTGACGTGAGATCAAACTCGGCGGCGATTTCCGCGCGGGTCTGCCCGACCCGCACCACGTTGGCCTCGGCACGCGCGCCCAACGCCAGGGACAGCGCGTCGATCATGATCGACTTGCCCGCGCCGGTTTCGCCGGTCAGTGTAGTGAAGCCGCCGTCGAAATCGAGTTCCAGGTTATCGACAATAACAAAATCGCGGATGGTCAGGGAGCGGAGCATGGGGATGTGGCGGTGAGGTTATTGTTCGGGATATTTCAAATCACAAACGGGGCGGTGCGATATTGGGTTGACGGCAATGCCGCGAGATTCAAATAACTGTCATTCCCGCGAACGCGCATAAGCACTAATTTATTCCATTTTCTATTCAATAGTGTTGTCATCCTGAGCGGAGCGAAGGATCTGGTAACAGTGACGAGATCCTTCGCTTCGCTCAGGATGAAAGTGTCTTTTAGGCCGAAAGCGCAATAAGCGAGTGCTTATGCGCGAACGCGGGAATGACATGCGTGAGGCGGCTGGCAGGTGACTCAAATATAGACTGACGACAATCCACAATCCCTACGACGTCCGCTCATTCCAGTGCAACTTCGTGCGCAGCATCGCAAAATACGAATAGCTGAGGGGATGCAGCAATCGCAGCGGCTTGGTGTGCGCGCGCACCACGACGACATCGTCGGTGGCCGGATCGAAATAGGACTGCACGTCGAAGTTGACGCGCGCATTGACGCCATGCAGCAGCTTTACCCGTACTTCGGAGGTGGACGAAATGGCGATCGGCCGGTTGGACAGGGTGTGCGGCGAAATGGGCACGAGTGAAATGGCCGGCAGGCCGGGCTGCAGGATCGGGCCGCCGCTGGAGAGCGCATAGGCGGTCGAGCCGGTCGGCGTGGCAATGATCAGCCCGTCGGCGCGCGCCGAGTAAACGAATTCGCCATTGACCTCGACGGCAAACTCGATCATCGTGCCCATCGCGCCGCGGCTCACCACCACATCATTCAGCGCGACCGAGCGAAACACCGTCTGGTGATTGCGAATGATCTCGGCCTCCAGCAGAATGCGCTCCTCCTCGTGAAACTTGCCATCCAGCAGGTCCGACAGCGCATCGGCCGCATTGTCAGCCGAGATGTCGGTGAGGAAGCCGAGGTGGCCCAGGTTGACACCCACCAGCGGTACGCCGTGGCGCGCGGCGATACGCGACACACCCAGCATGGTGCCGTCGCCGCCCACGGCGATCGCCAGGTCGGCGCCCTCGATCAGATCATCGAGTTGCTCGCGCGCGGTCACCTTGTCGGGCGGCACCGTCGCAAACGCGGCGGTAAGCGCGTCAAGCCGCACCGTGATGCCGCGACGCTTCAGCAGCGCAATCAACGCATTGAGGGGCGCCGCGACGCCCTGACCATCCGGTTTGGCGACAATGGCGACGGTTTTGAAGGTGCTAGGCATGCCGAATTAAATCATAGGATGGCGCTGCGAAACAGCCGCGCCGCGATTCAAACCGCCATTTATTGGCACTGTCGAAGAACAGCGCACACAACGGCTGCGTTTTTTGCCACAATAGACTCATGCTTTCGGATCGTGCCCAGACCCTGCTGAAGATTCTTGTCGAACGTTACATCGCCGACGGGCAGCCGGTGGGTTCGCGCGCGCTCTCCAAATTCTCCGGGATGGAGCTCTCCCCGGCGTCGATACGCAACGTCATGGCGGATCTCGAGGAAATGGGCTACATCGCCAGTCCGCATACGTCCGCCGGCCGCATCCCGACTCCCAAGGGATATCGCCTGTTCGTCGACACCCTGCTCACCCTCCAGCCGCTGGAGCAGCTTGATCGAATTCAACTTGAGCACCACATCCGGCCGGATGATCCGCGCCATGTCGTCGCCTCGGTATCGCAGTTGCTGTCCGACCTCACCCATTTCGCCGGCATCGTCATCACGCCGCGGCGTCGAGGCGTCGGGCTCAAGCATGTGGAGTTCATGCCGCTGTCGGAGAAACGCGTCCTCCTGATCATCGTCGCCACCGATGGTGACGTGCAAAACCGCATTCTAATCACGGAAAAAGCATTCATGCCCGGGCAACTGACCGAGGCCGCCAATTACATCAACTCCCACTACGCCGGTTACGATTTTGACCAATTGCGCGACAAGGTCAAATTCGAGCTGTCGCAATTGCATCGCGACATTTCCACGCTGATGTCCGCCGTGATCGATGCGCGCGGCCACGGATCGGATTCGTCCGGGGTGGTGGTATCGGGCGAGCGCAATTTGCTGGATGTCGACGATATTTCGGTCAACATGGGCAGCATTCGCCGCCTGTTCAATGTGTTCGACGAAAAGACGCAGTTGATGGAACTTCTCGATGTCAGCCAGAGCGCCGAGGGCGTGAAGATTTTCATCGGCGGCGAATCGACCCTGGTGCCGCTGGACGAGTTCTCGGTGGTGACGGCGCCGTATGAAGTTGACGGGCAGATCGTCGGCACGGTGGGCGTGGTCGGTCCGACACGCATGGCCTATGAACGGGTGATTCCGATAGTCGATGTGACGGCGAAGCTGCTGTCGTCGGCGCTGAGCCAGCATTAGTACAATCCTCAAAACGCTTGTCCGGTGGTGTGTCGAGGGCAACGACGAACCATGGTTGTTACCTGCCACAGTGTTGGAAAACTCGTCGTCCCGGCGGAGCCTGCCCCGGCAGGCAGTAAGCCGGGGGCCGGGACCCAGTCCCTCCCGTCTTTTGAAAATACGAAGGACTGGATTCCAGCATTCGCTGGAATGACGGAATATTAATTTGCGTACTCCGAACAGCTAAACCCTAGCACCGGCGCACCTCTTCAGGCCTTTATGCCCCGAAAACCCCGCCAGTGCTTGACTTTACCCTGATAAAATGGCCTACGATCCCGAACCCGCCTTCACGCACGGCACCCCATCCGCAACCGGCATCCTGCTGGTGAACCTTGGTACCCCCGACGAGCCGACGGCGCCTGCCGTGCGCCGCTATCTCAAGCAATTTCTTTCCGATGCCCGCGTCGTGGAAATTCCCAGGGCGATCTGGTGGCTGATCCTCAATGGCATCATCCTCAACACGCGGCCGAAAAAAGCCGCGAAGAAATATGCCGGCATCTGGATGAAGGAAGGGTCGCCCTTGCGGGTGTATACAGCGCGGCAGGCACAGATGCTGCGCGGCTTTCTGGGTGAAATCGTCAAGAGTCCGCTGAAGGTCGAATTCGCGATGCGCTATGGCAACCCGTCCATGGAAAGCGCCATCGACAAACTCAGGGCGGCCAATTGTGAAAACATCCTGGTCCTGCCGCTTTATCCGCAATACGCCGCCAGCACGACCGCCTCGACCTTTGATGAACTGGCGCGAGTACTGATGCGGAAGCGCAACGTGCCGGGAATCCGCCTGGTGCGCAGTTATCACGATCACCCTGCCTACATCGACGCGATCGCACGCAACGTGCAGGCGGAATGGATGAAGATCGGCCGGCCGAATTTTGCGACGGACAAATTGCTGATGACGTTTCATGGCCTGCCAAAATTTCATCTTGACAAGGGCGACCCCTATCATTGCCATTGCCACAAAACGGCACGCCTCATTGCCGATGCGCTGGGCGTGAAACCAGACCAGTACGTCGTGACCTTTCAGTCGCGCTTTGGTCGGGCCGAATGGTTACAGCCCTACACCGACAAAACCCTTGAGGCACTCGGGAAGAAAGGCACCAAACGCATTGATGTCATCTGCCCCGGATTCGCGGCCGACTGCCTGGAGACACTTGAGGAAATAGCGGACGAGGCAAAAGTCACTTTCCTCAATGCGGGAGGGGGCGAGTTCCACTACATTCCGGTGGCCAACGATACGCAGCCCTTTGTCGGCGCGCTGACAGAGATCGCGCGGGAGCACCTGGTGGGATGGGTGAGTGAAAGTTTTGACCGCGACGCGGCCAGGCGCGAGACAGATGCTTCGCGGCAGCGGGCACACGCGATGGGCGCGTCAAATTGAAAGGCTAAATTGGCGCAAACTGATGAGCAATATCCGGCTTCAAACACGAGGAGTCGATCATGACTTTCCAGCACGATCCTGAAGGAACACGCCTGCCGGTCAAACTCGACACCACCACCAACGGAGAATTCGCGCCGATTCCGCTGGCACACGAGCACCACCACGCCAACCAGCTTGCGCACGAGGCCGCGAATGCCAATGCGAAACGCCTGGGACTGGACCGCCGCGGATTCCTGGTCTCGGCCTGCGGCGTGGCCAGCAGCCTGATAAGCATGAATCAGGCGTATGCGGCGACAGGTGCGCGTGGCGGCTACTTTGAGCTTGATAAGACTGCGGCGCTCGATTTGCATGCCGCGCGCTCGGCGGTGGATGGCAACGAATTCATTTTTGACGTGCAGGGCCATTTCGTAAACCCGACAGGAGCCTGGACCAAGCGCCTCGCCCCCAGCGCGCGTCCGCTCAGAATGCCCAAGACACAGAGTTGCGGGCCAGGCAAGGGCGCGGGCGATCTCGATTACCTGCAGTGCATCGGCCAGGATGAGTTCATCAAGGATATCTTCCTTGATTCCGATACCGACCTGATGGTGCTCTCGTTTGTGCCCTCGACCCGGCAGAACGAGCCCCTGACCATCGAGGAGGCGACGGCAACGGCGAAGATCGTCGAGCGCCTCGACGGCACCCACCGCCTCTACATTCACGGCCGCGTCAACCCGAATTCGCCGGGCGACCTGGAAGCAATGGACGAGCTGGCCTCACGCCACAAGATTGCGGCGTTCAAGACTTATACGCAATGGGGACCGGACGGCACCGGCTTCTTTCTTGACGACGAAATCGGCATTGCCTTCATTGAAAAGGCGCAAAGGCTTGGCGTACGGAATATCGCCATCCACAAGGGACTGGCATTTGGCCAGAAGTCGTACGAGCATTCGACTTGTGTCGACGTCGGCCGTGTGGCAAGGCGCTTTCCGCGCATGAATTTCCTGATTTACCACTCGGGCTTTGTCGCCGACAAGCCGGAAGGTGCGTACGACGACAAGCGCATTGACGGCATCGACGCGCTGGTGACCAGCCTGGTCAGGAATGGCATTGCGCCCGGCTCAAACGTCTATGCGGAACTCGGCTCGACCTGGCGTTTCCTGATGCGCGATCCCGATTCGGCGGCGCATGCGCTGGGCAAGCTCTTCAAGTACTGCGGGGAAAGCAACGTCCTGTGGGGCACCGATTCAATCTGGTATGGTTCACCGCAGGACCAGATACAGGCCTTTCGTACCTTCCAGATTTCTGCCGCACTGCGCGACAAGCACGGCTATCCGCAAATGACGCCGGCATTGCGCGCCAGGGTGTTCGGTTTGAATGCACTGAAGATTTATCCGGTGCCGGAAGATGTCCTGAAAATGCACATCAAGGCCGACAAAGTGGCGCACGAGCGCGAGGAATATCGCCAGCGCCCGAATCCGACCTTCGCCACCTACGGGCCACGGACGCGCCGGGAATTCCTGAATCTCAAGGAACGCGAGGGGTCGCAGGGGTAAAAGGGGTAACCGGGAACGAGAAGACCTATCCCAATACTGTTCGCTCAATCACCGTTCGCCCAATCATGGCGTCGGACCGCATTACATACGCATAGCGCTTTGCCACCGCAAGCAAACTATTCCAGTCGGCGGCCTGACGCCGAATCCGCAATCAGTTGCGTGAGCCGGCGGTTGCGGGTTTCTTCTCGCTTGGCGCTCGTCACCCAATGCATCGCCACGCGCCGGTATCCGGCGGGTTGCGCTTCCCAGAAAGCCCACGCCTTCTTGCTGGCTCGAAAGATTTTTTCCTGCGCTGGTTCGAACGCGTGCCGTTGCTGCTCGAACGAGTAGATACCGGTTTTGTGTGCTTGCCGCGCGGCGAAAGCGGACATGCCGTACTCGGTCATGCGCCCCGCCGCCTGTAGCCGCTCGACATGCGCAACGTTTATCAGGCTCCAGATACTGCCCGGCTTGCGCGGCGTGAATCGAATGCTGAAACTCACCTCGTCGATTTTTCGCCGCACGCCATCGATCCAGCCGAAGCAAAGCGCCTCATCCAGCGCCTCAGCGTAGGTGATGCCGCCGCGACCGGAATCCTTTCGATAAAACCCGATGACCAGGGCCGTTATCGACCCGTGGTTTCGTTTCAGCCAGGCGTGAAACCGGGCGGGCGACTCGAAGAAGGTGATGTCCATCGGGAACGCAGTATTGGCAGGATTAGTCAAAAATGACATTCGGTAAAAAGCGTAACATGATCATTGCTGTGTGCGCAGACAACGGTGGGCCGGCCCGGCGCGTGGCCCACATTCCACATTCCAACTTCCCCGCAGGAGGCACGTGACATGCATAAATATCATTCCCTTCCCGAGAATCGCCTGAGCGGCACCGTCTTTGTCGCCCGCCCTGCCCCGCCGAAGTCGGTCACTGCCGAATCCGCCGCGCTGGATGTGATGACCGACCTCAGGCACACCCACTCGGCACTGATCGAACCGCAGACCAGCGTCGATGCGGCGCACGCCTACATGGTGCAGCGCGGCGTGCGCATGCTGCTGGTGTTGAGTCCGGAAAGAAGCCTCGCGGGAATCATCACCGCCACCGATATTCTCGGCGATAAACCGTTGCGTTTCAGCCAGGAGCGCCGTGTCAAGCACAGCGAAATACTGGTATCGGACATCATGACGCCGCTCGACAAGCTGGGCGCCCTTCCGATTGCCGATGTCAGACATGCAAAGGTCGGCGAAATTATCGCCACGCTGCGCGACAGCGGACGCCAGCATTCGCTGGTGGTGGAAACCGATGCACATGGCCGCACCGACATTTGCGGCATCTTTTCCCGCACCCAGATTGAACGCCAAATGGGCATGACTATTCAGGCGACCGGCGTGGCGACCACTTTTGCCGAGCTTGAGGCGACACTGCTGGCGAACTGACGTCGGCGGCAGCCGTCTGAATCCCCGGGCGGATGAACGAAAAAAAACCCGCGATCGCTCGCGGGTTTTTTACGTTCAACGCTGCACGATTACTTCTTCGCGGCGTCTTTCTTTTCTTCTTCCTTCTTGTCAGCCTTGGCCTTTTCGTCTTTCACTTCTTTCTTGTCGGCTTTCTTGGCATCGGCGGCAACGGCTTTCTCTTCCTTCTTGGTCGCGTCAGCATCTTTCTTTACGGCTTTGGCGTCAGCTTTGGCATCGGCCTTCTTGGCGTCAGCGGAAACTTTGGCTTTTTCGTCTTTCTTGGTGGCTTCCGCTTCTTTCTTGGTCGCCTTGGAATCGGCTTTCGCGTCGGCTTTCTTCGCATCAGCGGCGGCTACGGCTTTATCTTCCTTCTTGGTCGCGTCGGCATCCTTCTTTACGGCCTTGGCGTCAGCTTTGGCGTCGGCCTTCTTGGCGTCGGCGGCTACGGCAGCTTTTTCTTCTTTCTTGGTCGCGGCGACTTCCTTCTTCTCAGCCTTGGCTTCCTTGGCAGGAGCGGCGTCCTTGGCGGGAGTTGCTGCTGCTTTGGCGGGAGCGGCGTCGGCCTTGGCGGCAGGCTTCTCGTCTTTCTTGGCCGCAGCAGCAGGTGCTGCCACGGTGGTCTTGCCGGACAGGGTTACGTCCTTTTCGAGCTTCTTCAGGGTGCCTTCACCAATGCCGGGTACCTTGTCCACATCGGCGAGCGCCTTGAAGGGGCCGTTCTTGGTGCGGTAATCGATGATGGCTTGCGCTTTCACGTCGCCGATGCCGTTGAGGGTCATCAGTTCATCTTTGGTGGCGGTGTTCACGTTCACAGCTGCGAACGCGATCGAGATCGACGCGAAAAACGCGAAGACCGATGCGAGGATTTTGTTCATGTCGTTTCCTTGAGTGAGTAAGTTAAACAAATTACTGCTTGCCCCGACCGCCTCGCCCATAACGGAAAGCGCGCAACTTCGGAGCGGTTCTTTTTGCCGATCGATACAACCTGTTACAGAACCGCTGTCGTTAAAACGACGGCCTCATGAAACGGTTGACGCATGCAGCGTGCGGCTGTTGTTTATTTCGATTCTTGCCGCGCATGCGGGAGAAATACACCTGGGTTCCCACGATTTCGCAAAAACGTCTGTCGGGCAAAATTTCAACGTCGAGACCACCCGACAAAACCCTTTGATTATACAGGGTATTTATAACTGCCGGCGGCTTTTTAACATGCGGTTTTCCGGCCGACACGGGGCAGGAATCCCATGTCGCGGCGCATTCTCGCTAAACGCCGTTGCGCGCCCATATGACGCCGATTCCACCACGCAAAAAGCCGGGCGCCACGCTCTCAGGCACTTCGCTATTTTTGCGTCGCCAGCTGCGGAATGTATCGCGATACGCCATGTTCAACCGTCAGGAAGTCCTCCGCATATCCTGTTGAACGCAGCCGGGAGAGGTCAGCTTGGGTGAAGCTCTGGTATTTGCCCTTTAGTGCCTCGGGAAACGCGATGTACTCAATGAATCCTTGCGCCACCATTTCATCCAGCGCAAGTGCGCTCTTTCCGTCAATCTCCCGGCACGCATTCAGGCTCGACACCGCGACGTCATTGAAAGTCTGGCTGCGGCCCGTGCCCAGATTAAAGATGCCGGATTTGTCCGGATTATCGAGAAAGAACAGGTTCACTTTCACCACATCTTCAACCGACACAAAGTCCCTGCGCTGCTCGCCATTGGCGTAACCTTCATTGCCCTCGAACAGCTTGATCTTGCCGTTGGCGCGATATTGATTGAAGAAGTGATACGCGACCGAGGCCATTCGGCCCTTGTGATTCTCGCGCGGGCCGTAGACATTGAAATAGCGAAAGCCGGCGATTTGCGAGGAAGCGTCGGCCAGGCGTGGGCGGACGGCCTGGTCGAACAGGAACTTGGAATAACCGTAGACATTCAGCGGCGCCTCGTGATCACGATCCTCCTTGAAGACCGTGCCTCCGCCATAAACCGACGCGGATGACGCGTACAGGAACGGCACCGACTCTTCCTGGCACCATTCCAGCAGGGTGAGCGAATAACGGTAGTTGTTTTCCATCATGTAGCGGCCGTCGGTTTCCATCGTGTCCGAGCAGGCACCCTGATGCAGGATGGCCTCGATGTCGCCGCCCAATTCGCCCGATTCGACGACGTCGAGGAAATCGTTCTTGTCAACGTATTCGGCGATCTCGCAATCAACGAGGTTCCTGAACTTATCGGCTTTTGTGAGGTTGTCGACGGCAACGATGTCGGTAATGCCACGCTCATTAAGCGCCTTGACGAGGTTGCTGCCGATGAATCCGGCGGCGCCGGTGACGATGTAGGTCATTGTCGAGAGTCTGCTGGTTGAAGATTGAAAAAGCTCTTGCCACAGATGAACACGGATGAACGCAGATAAAAACAAAACAAATGAAAAGAAAATCTGTGTTTATCTGTGTTCATCTGTGGCAAGAAAAAACATTCATAAAAGCGCCTGCAATTCTTCGCGCGACGCCGTTGCGGTGCCGAGTTTGCCGACGACGATGCCTGCCGCAAGATTGGCGATATGCATTGCATCCGTCATTGAAGCCCCAGCGGCAAGCATGAGTCCCATCGTGGCAATGACCGTATCGCCGGCGCCCGAGACGTCGAACACTTCGCGCGCGCGCGTGGGTTCGTGGGTCGCGCCGTCAACCGTAAACAAGGTCATTCCTTCCTCGGAGCGCGTCACCAGCAGCGCGTCGATTTCGAGTTCACGCCGCATCTTGTCGGCTTTGCCGGCGAGTTCCGCCTCGTTTTTCCAGCGTCCGGCGATTTCACGGAATTCGCCGCGATTCGGTGTCAGCAAGGTGGCGCCGCGATATTTGGAATAATCGTCACCCTTGGGATCGACCAGAATGCGCTTGTGATGCCGTTTCGCGGCATCGATCATCTTTGCCACATGCGTCAGGCCGCCCTTGCCGTAATCGGAAAGAATGACGGCGTCGACGCCGTCAACCAGCGACTCAAAATCGCCCAGCTTGTCTTCGAGCACCTCGCGCGAAGGCGGCGTTTCAAAATCGATTCTCAACAATTGTTGCTGGCGGCCGATCACCCGCAACTTCACCGTGGTCGGCAACTGCGCATCCTTGTGAAACAGGGTCACGACCTGCACTTTCTCCAGCAACGCCGCCAGCGACCGGCCGGCCTCGTCGTCGCCTACCACCGACAGCAGCGTGGCCTTGCCACCCAGCGTGACGATATTGCGCGCGACGTTGGCGGCACCGCCGGGGCGCTCTTCGGTGCGCTGCACGTGCACCACCGGCACCGGCGCTTCCGGCGAAATTCGCGAGACATCGCCGAACCAGTAGCGGTCGAGCATGACGTCGCCGACGACGAGAACGTGGGCGCTGGAACAATCCGGAAGCGTCGTCAT
>JANNGY010000063.1:0-1647 GCA_031404095.1 Betaproteobacteria bacterium
CTAGCGAGAAGCCGCGCGGTATGCCCGGCGATCACCGCCTCCTCGTTCGTCGGAATCACCAGGACCGCCACCTTGCTCATGGCTGTGGAGATTGCTTCGTCGCCGCTCGAATTTGCGTTGCCGTCAATACCGATGCCCAGCCATTCGGCATGCGCGCATATCCTGGATCGGATCTCGGCTGAGTGCTCGCCGATGCCTCCGGTAAAAATCAGGCCGTCCAATCCGCCCAACGCGGCGGCCAACGAGCCCAATTCACGCCCAACACGGTACACAAATAGTGCAACGGCCGCAGCTGCGGCAGGCTCGTCGCTCCTCAGCAGTACCCGCATGTCCTGGCTCAGACCCGATACGCCGAGCAGGCCGGACTGGCGATAGAGAAGCTCACTTACCGACTCGACGTCCATGCCTTTTTCTTGCAGAAGATACAGAATCACACCCGGATCGATGGCGCCGCAGCGTGTTCCCATCGGCAGACCGTCGAGGGCGCTGAAGCCCGTGGTCGCGGCAACACTTCGGCGGCCGAGGAGCGCGCACATGCCGGCGCCGCTGCCCAAATGCGCGATGACTATCTTTCCTTCCGCGCGGCTGCCGAGATATCGCGGCAAGACACCGGCGATGTATTCGAAGGAGAGTCCATGAAAACCGAAACGCTTGATGCCCGCGTTTGTGTACTCAGGCGGTAACGCAAACGCACGTGCGACCGGCGGCTGCGTGAAGTGGAATGCCGTGTCGAAGCATGCAAACTGAGGTAGTCCCGGCATGAGCTTCGCAATTGCATGGATCCCGGCGAGATTGCTCGGCTGATGCAGCGGCGCCA
The DNA here is from genome assembly GCA_031404095.1 of Betaproteobacteria bacterium. Taxonomy (GTDB): domain Bacteria; phylum Pseudomonadota; class Gammaproteobacteria; order Burkholderiales; family Usitatibacteraceae; genus UKL13-2. The sequence goes on from JANNGY010000063.1 coordinate 818, forward strand.
ATGGCGCCAAACGCTCCAAATGATCGAGAACCGTGGCGTCTACCATGACCGGCACATGAAACAGGTCGCCCCCATGCACAACCCGATGTCCAGCCGCCACCAGCTTGAAGTGATCGCGGGTAAAGTCCAGCCATCGCCAGACAAGACCGAGCGCGCTATCGTGATTGAATGGAAGCGCGGAATCCGAGACGTGAACAGAATCAGCCAGTCGTCTGCCGGCGGCGTCCGCAACCATGAAGCGGGTCCTCGCGTCGAATGCTTCCGCGCGGCCCGAGAACATAACGTCTGGAGCAGATGATTCAGCCAATCCGTAAACCCCGAACTTGATGCTCGATGAGCCCGAATTGATTGCGAGCAACGCGCGTTTCATTGGGTCACGACCCGTTGACGCCGCGCGAGCAGGAGGGCGATAGCGGCAGACGTCATCCGTGTCGTCACGCTATCGGCCCGACTGGTGAGGACGATGGGCACGCGAGCGCCCAGCACGACTCCCGCCGCTTGCGATTCCGCCAGATACTGCAACTGCTTCGCCAGCATGTTTCCCGATTCGAGGTCGGGTACGACCAGGATGTCAGCGCTTCCGGCGACCGGCGACGTGATGCCCTTGGTACGCGCCGCCGCCTGGGACACGGCGTTATCGAACGCCAACGGCCCGTCGAGGATGCCGCCGGTAATTTGCCCGCGATCGGCCATCTTGCAAAGTGCGGCGGCATCTATCGTCGAGCGCAAATCCGCATTCACCATTTCGACGGCCGAAAGTATTGCCACCTTCGGCAACGGCACGCCAAGCGCATGCGCGAGCTCAATGGCGTTCTGCACGATGTCGCGCT
>JANNGY010000064.1:0-4013 GCA_031404095.1 Betaproteobacteria bacterium
TTGTCGAAAATCCCGGGGCATTCACGTCGGTCAGCGTCAGGTTGAGACGCTGATTGTCGTCGATCCCGGTGAGGGTGACGATGACGTTGTAGCCGTCTGTCGCGGTGAACGCCATGCCGAGCGGTACGGCGGTGATATTGCTGGCGCCCGCCGTGCCGGGCGAGGCAATCGGCACGTTGAATTCGAACACGATGGTGTGGCCCGCGCCGATCAGGCGTGGCTCGACGGTCATGGGGTCGGTGATGGTGGCGAAGCGGTCGATTGGCAGGATGAAGGTCCCGGCGCTGCCGTGAATTTTTCGGGATTTGACCGACACCAGCGTTAACGTCGCGCTACTGACCGGCGTCACACCCACGGTCGCAGATGGCGGGCCGGTGCCGGCGGTATTGGTTGCCGTCACGCTGCAGGTGTGCAACACATTATTCGCGAGTCCAGTGACGGTAATCGGTGAGGAGGTGCCGATGACCGGGCCACCCCCGGGGCTGCAGGTCACCGTGTATTGGCTGATCGCGGCGCCGCCGTCGAATGCCGGCGGCGTGAAGCCGATGCTGGCCTGGCCATCGCCGGGAATCGCGCTGCCGATGACCGGCGCGCCGGGCGCCACCGGAATGAACGCAAATGTGGCCGCTACCGCACACGCGCCGGTGATGGCGCTGGTGATGTAGGTCGTGCCCACCAGCGCGCCACCGCAACTGCCGCCAACCGCGGCCGAATATCCGGGGGCCGGCGTGACGGTAAATGTCGCCGTCGCGCCGTGGCTGATGTTCTGCACGCCGCTGGGGCTGATGGACCCATTGGCGCCGGCGCTGGCCGTCACCGCGTAGCTATTGAGCGAAAACGAGGCGACCACGCTGCAGGGCGCGGTAATCGGCCCAGTGGTGAACAGCGTGCCGGCCTGTGAGCCACTGCAGGTGCCGCCGACGCTCGCGCTGTAACCGGTGGATGGCGTGATGGTGAAGATGGTGAAGCCGCCGTGATTGACGCTGACGACAGTGCTGGGTGCGATGGTACCGTTGGCGCCGGCGCTCGGCGTGACGGCGTAGGCGAGGGGGGTGAAGGTGGCGGCAACGGTGCAGTCGGCGGTGACGGGATTGGTCAGGTAATTGAGGCCGTTGAGGAAGCCGCCGCAAGTGCCGCCCACCGCAGCGGCGAAACCCGCCATCGGGGTGACGGTGAAAGAGACCGTGGCGCCTTGTGAGACCGTCTGCACGCCAGTCGGGCTGATGAAACCATTGGCCCCCGCGGACGGCGTGACATTGAACGTGGCCGCCGACGCGCCCGTGGTGGAGACGAAGGTGGTGGAGTAGCTGCCGATGGTCAGCGTGGTGGACCGGATGGTGTTGGCGGTGCTGGCGCTGGTGTGTTGGACGCAGACGACGGCGTCGTTGGTGATCGGCGTGGCATTGGAGCGGTAGACATTCGAGCAGGCGCTCGATCCCGCCGCGGCAACCGAATACTGGCCACCACTGACGGATATGCTGGTACTTGCGCCGAGGCCGCTGACCTTCACGCGGTTCGATTCCATCATCGTGCTGGCCGGCACGCCGCTCACGGGGAAGAACACCACGGGGTCGGGCGTGAAATCGGTGGAAGAGGAGAAACTGAATATCGCACCGCTGCCGATATTGGCCAGATAGAGTTCGCCGGTCTCGCCTTCGCCGAAGGTGCTGACCTGCGGCGAGAGGCCGAGGATCTGGGTGAAGACGTTGGGGCCATCGGCGGAGAACAGCTTCGAATTCGCGTAATCGCCAAACACGTATTTGCCGGCAAGGTCGGGCGTGCTTTGGCCACGATAGACGTAGCCGCCGGTGACGGCGTTGCCCACCGAGTGGCTGTATTCCAGGTAAGGCGCGACGTAGTTTGGCGGGTTGACGCAGCCGGTCATCGGGGAAAAGCAATGGTTTCCCTCAAGAATTTTCCAGCCGTAGTTCGCGCCACCGCTGCTGCCGGCGGCCTGCCGGTTGATTTCTTCCCACGCGTTCTGGCCGACGTCGCCGATATAAAAATCGCCGGTGACGCGATCAAAACTGAAGCGCCACGGATTGCGTATGCCGTATGCCCATATTTCCGGGCGGCCGCCGCCGCTGGCAAAGGGATTGGTCGCCGGGATGGTATAGGCAGGCACGCCTGTAACGTTGATACGCAGGATCTTGCCGAGCAACGTATTGAGATCCTGTCCCGACATGAACGGATCGCCGCCGCCACCGCCATCACCCACCCCCGCGTACAGGAAACCATCAGGTCCGAAGCGCAACGCGCCGCCGTTGTGATTGGGTTCGGCGGAATGCGGAATCGTCAGGATGTTCACGCGCGACGCGGGATTGGCGATATTTGCGTCGGCCGCAGACCGCTCGAAGCGGGCGATGACGATATCGCCGGTGTTGATCCCCGCACCTGCGTTGGCGTTGCCGGTGAAATAAACGAAGAACTGCCCGTTCGCGGCGTACTGCGGATGGAACGCCAGTCCGAGCAAGCCACGTTCGCCCCCTGCTGTCACGATCGACGCTGCGCCGGTCAGATTCAGGAACGGCGTTGTCAGCAAGGTGCCGTTCTGGACGATCCGTATGCGTCCGCCTTGCTCGACAATGAACAGTCGCCCGCTGTTGTCACCCGCGTTGGCGATATCGACGGGCCCCGCCAGGCCGCTGGCAAACGGGGCCAGGGTGACATCGGCGAAGGAAGAGAGCGACAAGCACGAAAAGCAAAACGCGAGGAGCAGGGTAACCAGATACTTGCGCAATTTTGAAGCCTCCGAAAATTGAAAGCCTCCCTGCCGGCGATCGAGCGTGCGCGATGCTGTGTTGTTATTGTTATTCCGGCAACCATAGCGGATGTAGCCGATGGCTGCAACTACAACTGACGAAAGTGCGTATCGCTCGGATAAGGATAAAAGATTCCGTCAGCCCGGCGCCGCCTTTGGGGCGGTACGCTGGGATGACGGCAGCCGTTGAACGTCGGGTTGCCGCAGGCTACCTGACATTGCGGCAGGCTAAAACCGATGTCAGGTAGCCTTTTGCAAACGGAACTACCGCCAGTGGAAAATTGGTTTCAATCCTTCGCCAGTTTGCCCCGCGCTTCTACCAAGGCGAAACGCATTTAACGCCCAGGAGTTTCGCGGCCGATAGCGCGTCCTCGGTAAAGAGTTGCTTTACGCCATGTTCCGCACAAATCGCAACAATCAGCGCATCCCAGTACTGCACTTGCTTTTCCGCTGCAAGTTGCAGCGCCGCGTTATGCGCCGTGATTGAGGAGGGCATCGGCGGCATGGACGCTGCCCACGCCTCGATCACCGCGCGGGCCGCCGCCCGAGTGGCCAAGCGCTTGCGTGTGACAACGGAAAAGTATTCGCCATACACTTGCGCCGCGATGGGCCAACCGGCTTTGAGTGCACGTTCCAGCAGCTTGCGGGAAGCCGCGTGTTTGGCGACATCGGACTCGTCCGTCGCATAGATCAATAAGTTGGTATCGAGCGAGTTCATCCCTCGTAAGCATCCGCGCGCTTGAATTTCCCTGGGTAGGATTTGCTCAAGCGAAATGAAAGCGCCAACTTCAGCTTTTCATCGCGTTCGGCCTGCGGCTGCAAAGTATCGGCGCGCACCAGTTTGAGCGGCGCCCGGCCGCGCCGGATGATGATGACCTCGGCGCCGGCATCGACGAGTGCCGCGTAGTGCGTGAAATTGTGTACGGCGTCACGGGCGCTCGTGGAAAGGGTTCGGTTGCTCATCGGAGCCTCAGGAAAATATTGAGATGGTGAAATGTATCACATTATGTATCGCATTAGTCTCAATCTTGTGAACATTCGAGGAGGGCAGATAAAGAAAGGTGAACTCCAAGGGGTCAGCGTCTCATGTCATTCGGTTAAGGCCGTAGCGCCAGTTTCGTAGGATGGGTGGGGGGGAGCGATAACCAAGATGTCCACACGCAACTGCCAATGGGTTAGCGACCCGCCACCCCACCGACGCAACAGGCGCGACCGCCCGAAACGAAAGTGCAGTGAAGCGGACCCCAAGGTG
>JANNGY010000065.1:0-5607 GCA_031404095.1 Betaproteobacteria bacterium
GCGACGATACTCCTTGCGTTTCATCTCCAGGTATTCCGGCTTGTCCATTTCGTGAAGCTGGCGCGGATAGCGTTCCACGGCGTTGAACCAGTCATTGATGCGTTTCTCGAATTGCCCCCGTTCCGGCACCGCCAGCGCGCCGAGGTAGGACTCGATGGCCAGGTGATAGCGCATGGTGTTGCGTTCAACCAGTCCACGCATGCCGTCGACATAGGCCGGCTGCCCATCGGCTGCCTTGCCGGTCACGGTAAAGCCGACCTTGTCGCTGCCGATCGTGGCGAAATAGGCCTGCATGGCGATCTTGCCGCCGACCCCGAATCCGTACGAGTAGGACAGATGCAGGAAGGTCCTGCCGTTGGCCAGCGGCACGGCTTCGAGGGTGATGCAATAGTCACGCGTGCTGAGCGGACCGGTGGCCGACGTCATCAGCACGCGCAGATAGTCGGCTCGTCGCTCGGCGAGCCGCCAGGCAAAATCGAGACGATAGGAATCCTCGAGAGGCTGGTCAAATTTCTTTCCCACGTTCATCAGCAGCCTGTCTCCCTCGGGTGCGCGCAATACCCGGCAATACTTGGTATTCAGGTGCAGGATCAGGATTTCACACCAGCCTTGCGGGCCGGCAAGCGCCTCGCTCACGCTGGCAAAGGAGGATGCAATCTCGGCGTAGACCTCGCCTTTCACATCCTGCGAAGTCTCGGTGGACTCGATCACCATCGAACGCCGGTACGGATTTGCCGCCAGCTGGTCGCGCAGCGCAACATGTTTCGCATGCAACTGCAGCGCGGAGCCTGCCTCCACAATTTTTGCGGCGGGCGCCGCCGCGTCGGCCGACGTGAAGCCCGTCACCAGCCAGAGTATCGCCGCCGCCACCATCAACAAGCCGCAGCGCGTTGCCGGCATGTGCATGGCGCCAGGCTTGTCGTTGGTGCCCGGCTGGTACTCATCACCTGCCGCGGCTGGATTCGAAATTTGTTCAATTACCATGTGCGCCTCGTTTTCATAACCAGTAGACCCAGAGGCGAGCGGCCTGTTCTTTCGCGCGCATCGTCAGCGGCCGATCGTTCCAGGACTCGCGGGTGATTTCGGTCGACGCGGCCAGGTCCTTGTCGAACATCGCCTTCATCTGCACGCCGAATTCCAGGCTGAGAATGACGGCATTGACCTCGTCGTTATGCAGGAATCCCCGCCAATCGAGATTGGTGGAACCGATGGTTGACCAGACGCCGTCGATCAGGGCCGTCTTGGAATGCAACAAGGCTTCACCGCGTTCGTAAATTCTAATGCCCGATTCGAGCAGGTCGGTGTAATACGAGCGGCCGGCATGGAAAATCAGACCGGAGTCGGTCTTGCCCGGCAGGATGATCCGCACATCGACGCCACGGGTTACCGCCCCTTTGAGCACATTCACGATCTGCTTGTCAGGTGCAAAGTAGGCCATCGTGAGGTAGACCGAGGTCTCTGCGCTGCCGATGGCCGAAATCAGGGTGTTGTACATCTGCCCGCCGCCAGCGTCGGATGAACTGCCGATTGCCCGCACCACTTCCCTGCCCTTGGGCACCGGAGGCGGAAAATATTTTCGGTCCGGCAGGGCCTCGCCCTTTTGCTTGCGCCAGGTTTCCATGAACATTTTCTGGAATTCGGCGACCACCGGCCCTTCGACCAGCAGGTGGGTATCGCGCCACGGTGTCTTGCCATCCACCGGCACGCTTTTCGCGCGCCTGCCGGATGATCCGCTGGCGTAGACGCTGCTGATGTTGATGCCCCCCAGAAACACGCTTTGGCCGTCGACAATCAACAATTTTCGATGGTCGCGCTGGTTGATTTCCCATCCCTTTTTCGCTTCGAGCGGATTGACGGGATTGAATTCAAGCGTCCTGATGCCACCGTCCCTGAGCCGCTGGAAAAACGCCGCGGGTGTCTGCAGCGATCCGACGCTGTCGTAGATCATGGTGACCTGCACGCCCTGCTGCTGTTTCGCCAGCAGCGCATCGGAAAATTTCCGGCCGATTTCATCGTCCTCGATGATGTACGTTTCGACATTGATATGGTCCTTGGCGGCGGCGATCGACTTGAACATGGCCGCGTAAGTCGACTCGCCATCCTGCAGCAGCGTGGTGCGGTTGCTCACCACCAGCGGACTGCCGGCGATGGCCTCTTCGAGCGCAAGATGGCGCTCGAAAATTCCGGTTTCTTCGCTGCGATTGCTCAGATTCGCCAGGATCGCCTTGCTCTGCTGCGCCGACAGCGGGCCGCGCGCACCTTCCATCCTGGCGGGCTGCGCCTTGTCCGCCCGCGTGTCGGCCGTCACTTGCGGAAGCGAGGCGCAGCCGAAAAGCGCGGCCATCGCGGCGGCACAAACGGTGGCTGCGATCGCACGACTTATCACGAAGCCTTGGCCGGCGAGCCACAGGGACGGATGACGAACAACAGCGCGCACAATGCTCTCCCAGTCAGTAGTTGAGGTACGAATCGAAGCATAATGCCGCCGGCCTGACGCCGCCAGAAGCAAAACCCGCCAAGACGGGTCGGATTTGGTCCTACAGGCCCACCGTGGTGTCGCGTTGTATTTCAAACGTCGCAAACGCCATACGAACGGATAAATTGGAATCGATCCGGCCGCGCGGCCGCAATGACAACCGATAAGGTGTTTAGCCTACAAGCCGGAGGCGCTGACTCTGCTACTTTGCGGAGGACAGCGGTTCGCCCGCGAAAACTGGTCACTGCCTTGCATTTCCCTGTATTTCATTGCCCCACGCACCAAATGCCGCCACAGGCCTTGAGCCGGAATCGTTCATGAACCAATCTGTCCCAATTGCTGACATTGCAGGCGTGGGTATCGTGCCGGCGATATGCGGCGACGCCCCCGGCGGCACAAGCGCGGAGGCAGGTACGGCATTGGCACACGCAAAAGAGGCCGCCGAAAAATCGAGCCTGGCGAAGTCGGATTTCCTGCTGCAATTGAGCCATGAGCTGCGCACGCCGCTGAATGTGATTCTCGGCTTTGCCCAGTTGATGCAATCGGGCTTTCCGCCACCTGCACCATCGCAAAAGCAGAACCTCGAACAAATCCTCATAGCCGGACGCTATCTGATGGAACTGACCAACGAACTCCTCGATCTCGCGCTGCTCGATACCGGCAAGGCGACGATGTCGGTGGAGCCGGTCTCGCTGACCGAGGTGATGTTCGAATGCCAGGCGATGATCGAACCGCAAGCCAGGAAGCGCCACATTCGCATGGCCTACCCGCCGCTTGAAACCAGCGGATTCGTCAAAGCCGATCGGACCCGGCTCAAGCAGGTGCTGGGCAACCTGCTGCTGAACGCCGTCAAGTACAACAAGCCGGGGGGTAGCGTCGCGATTACATGTACTCCCGGCTTGCTCGCGCCGGACACGATACGCATCAACGTTCGCGACTCCGGCGGCGGATTGGCGCCGGAACAGGTGGCGCAACTTTTTCAGCCCTTCAACCGTCTCGGCCGGGAGGCCGGCAGCGAGGAGGGCGTCGGCATCGGCCTGGTCCTGACGAAGCAACTCGTGGAACTCATGGGCGGCACCATTGGGGTTGAAAGCACCGTCGGCGCGGGGAGTGTTTTCTGGATTGAAATGACCCGTGCGCCTGCACCGCAACTGACTTTTCCCGATGCGGGCCCTGCGGCGCCCATCCGTCCGCCGGCTGTGAGTGGCGCATCGCCCCGCACCGTGCTTTATGTGGAGGACAATCCCGCCAATCTGGAACTGGTCCGGCAACTGATTGCGCGCCGCCCCGACCTGCGCCTGCTGTGCGCAACCGATGGCACGCTCGGCATGCAGTCGGCGCGCGCCAATTTGCCGGATGTCATTCTGATGGATATCAATATGCCCGGCATCAGCGGAATCGATGCCATGGTTATCCTGCGGGCCGACCCGGCAACCGCGCATATCCCGATCATCGCGCTGAGCGCCAATGCCATGCCGCGCGATATCGAAAGAGGCCTGCAGCGCGGATTCTTCAGCTACGTGACCAAGCCAATCAAGGTCAACACGTTCATGGAGGCGCTGGACGTGGCGCTCGCGCATAAGCCTGCCACCAGAGGCGCGCCACCAGGTACCTGACCGGTCCGTTTTTCCCCCGGGTGCCCTCATGGCAATCGGTTAAGCACGTGGCGCCCCGGGAAACGGGTTGTAGGATGGGTGGAGCGGCCTTAACCGAGTGCCATGACCCGCAGGCCCCGGTCGTCCGCATCGGCCGCGCCCGACTGTGCGTATCATTGCATCGCTGCTAGCGCGCGCCGCACAATCGACATCCGGCATGGCCTCAATCAGTAATGGTATTGTTGTTTCGGGCTTGCAACACGGGATGGGGCGAAGCCGGGTGCACCGACAATCCCGACGGACACCGGCAGCCGCTCATTCGCACCAACCGCCCGAAAATCAAGGAGACATCATGCTTACCTGTCAATTCCGCAGTCTGCTGCGCATCGTCATTCACTGTTTCCTGGTGTGGGGCCTGGGGCTCAGCGCCACCGTGGCGTTCGCCGCGTACCCAGACAAGCCGATCAAGCTGATTGTTCCCTACCCGCCGGGCGGCGCCACCGACATCATCGGCCGCATCGTGGCCATGAAGCTCAGCGACGCACTCGGGCAGCCAGTGCAGGTCGACAACCGCAGTGGCGCAGGCGGCAACATTGGTGCGGAAGCCGCCGCAAAGTCGCCCGCTGACGGCTACACCCTGCTCATGGGTGCTCTCACGTCGCACGCCACCATGGCCACGCTTGAAAAGGGCAGCCTGCGCTATGACCTCATCAAGGACTTCGCCCCGGTCATCGTGGTCGGTGCGGTGCCATTGGTGGTCGTGGTCAATCCGCAATTGCCGGTGAAGACTTTTCAGGAGCTGGTGGCCTACGGTAAAGCAAACCCCGACAAGCTCAACTTCGCGTCGTCCGGCCCCGGCGCACCCCAGCGCCTCGCCGCGGAAATCCTGCGCAAGGAAACCGGCATCAAGATGACCCACATTCCCTACAAAGGCAGCGGCCCGGCCATGACCGACCTGGTGGGCGGGCAGGTCAATCTGATGATCGAAACAGTGCCGGCCGCGCTACCCTTTATTAAATCCGCTCAGTTGCGGGCGTTGGCCGTGACGACGAGCCAGCGAATTTCATTGATGCCGGAGGTGCCGACCGCCGCCGAATCCGGCCTGCCGGCCCTGGAAATCAGTTCCACGTTCGGACTTCTTGCGCCAGCAGGCACGCCGGCCGCCATCATCGAACGCCTCAACGCCGCCATGGCGAAGATCATCGAGACACCGGAAATCAAGGAACAATTCCTCAAGCAGGGCGTCTACACGGCGGCACCGACGTCGCCGGCCAAGGCGGCCGAGCGTCTCGCTGCGGAAGTGACGCGCTGGGAAAAACTCATCAAGGATGCCAACATCAAAGCCAGCGACTGAGTGCGGCGGTTTACGATTGATGCGACATCCCAGGTGTGGTGAGCTGACTAAGCGGAATACGTCGGCCTTGCGGAAGCGAATAAACGCTAACTTGATCCATTTCTAATTGAATGATGTTGTCATCCTGAGCGAAGCGAAGGATCTCGTCGCAACCAGATCCTACGCTTCGCTCAGGATGACAT
>JANNGY010000066.1:0-8932 GCA_031404095.1 Betaproteobacteria bacterium
CTCGTCCAGAAACCAGACGGATCCTATGACCCTGATATCCACCTGTCTGAAATGATTCGTGCGCCCGGCATCGGGCCGGTGGGATGGAATGAAGCGGTTCTGGACCGACGGAAAATCCCTCTCAATCTCTCCTTCGACGAGCTCAGGACAGGCTCTTTTGCAAAGGGAGAAGTGCCCCTTGCGGACGTCCGCGATAAACGAAGCCATTAATTTTACAAACACAAGCACTGGCGAGCCTCTCCGACCAAAAATGCCTGAAACGCCGCACCAGTGCTAGAGTATTGCCTTCGTAACATTGCCAACTCACCTGATTGCCTCCCCATGAACCCTGACGATCTCCGCAGCAAACTCATCCGCAATTTCAACGACGCCAAGCTTGAAACCTGCGATCGTGCGCCGCTCTACGACGGCTCGCAAAGCGCGCGCCTTGCCCGCGGCACGGCGGCGAAGGACATGGGTGCCACCATCGATATCCTGCCGCCGGGCAAGCGTGGCTGCCCGTATCACTTTCACTATGTGGAAGAGGAGATGTTCATCGTCCTTGAGGGCGAGGGGACTTTGCGTGTGGCCGGCGAGATGCTGCCGATCCGCGCCGGCGACGTCATGTTCATCCCGCCGGGGCCGGAGTACCCGCACCAGATCCTGAACACGTCCGACAATCCGCTGAAATACCTGTCACTGTCGGTCAATTCCAAGGCGGAAATATGTGAATACCCGGATTCAAACAAGTACATGGCCTTTTCGCGCACCAAGGGCCCGCTGCTGGATGGTGGACGCATGCACCGCGTGAAGGACGACCTTGATTACTGGGACGGGGAGGCATAGCCGGGCGCGCACATAAGCGCTAACTTATGCAATTTTCAATTAAATAATGTTGTCATCGTGAGCGAAGCGAAGGATCTGGTTGCGACGAGATCCTTCGCTTCGCTCAGGATGACATGTTTTTTTTGAACGGGAAATCGAATAAGTTAGCGCTTATGTGGGCGCGCGGAAAGGATCGGCGGCAAAACGTCGCAACGCCACCGAAATTTCGCCTATCATTTTCCTGGCACATCCACTCAAGGAATTACCATGACGTTTAATGTGTACCGCGATCACAAGAACGAATGGCGCTGGTTCCTGCAGGCCGAGAACGGCAAGCGCATTGCCGATTCCGGTGACGGCTACCACAACGAGCGCGATTGCATCGACGCCATTTCACTGGTGATGGGCACCAACCTGCAGACGCCGGTGCGGTTTATTTGAGTGCCACCGCCCCGGCGCGATCCAGCGTCCACGGCAGCTCGCGGCCGGCTTCGGCACAGGCAGCAATTTCCCGCATCGCGGCACCGATGGCGAATCCATTTTCGGCCAGCCAGCTGTCGTTGTAGTAGGTGCCCACGTAGCGATCGCCGCTATCGCACAGTATCAGCACGATGGATCCCGCTTCACCGGCCACGTGCATCTGCCGCGCAAGCGCCAGTGCGCCGATGAAATTGGTGCCGGTCGATCCGCCGCAGCGGCGGCCCAATACCTGCTCAAGGTAATGGATCGCGGCAATCGAGGCGAGGTCGGGAATTTTCAGCATCGCATCGATCACACCCGGCACGAACGAGCGCTCCACGCGCGGCCGGCCGATGCCTTCGATGCGCGAACCGGTGTCGAGCGTCAGGCTCTCATCACCGCTGCGGTAAGCGTCAAAAAAGACCGAATTCTCCGGATCGGTCGCGCACACGCGCGAGGCCAGTCCGCGGTAACGGATGTAACGGCCGATGGTCGCCGCGGTGCCGCCGGTTCCGCAATTGCAAACGATCCATGTTGGCACCGGATTCGGCTCCAGCGTCATCTGCCGAAACAGCGAATCAGCGATGTTGTTGTTGCTGCGCCAGTCGGTCGCCCGTTCGGCATAGGTGAACTGGTCCATGAAATGGCCGTGCTTCTGCTGCGCGAGTTGCCGCGATTCGTGCGAGACCGTTGTCGGGTCATCGATCAGGTGGCATTCGCCGCCGTAGAACCGGATCGCGGCGAGTTTCTCCGGTGAAGTTGATTTCGGCATCACGGCCACAAACGGCAGGCCGATGAGCCGCGCAAAGTAGGCCTCGGATACGGCGGTCGAACCGGACGACGATTCGATGACAGTGCTGTCGCCTTTCAGCCAGCCATTGCACAACGCATAGAGAAACAGCGAACGCGCCAGGCGGTGCTTCAGGCTGCCGGTCGGGTGCGTCGATTCGTCCTTCAGGTACAGGCGTACGCCGGGATAGGCGGGCAGGGTGAGGGAGATGAGATGGGTATCGGCCGAGCGATTGAAATCGGCCTCGATTTTATGCACGGCGTTTTGCGCCCACTCGCGGGTGATCATTGGATTTCTGTCTTCTGTTATGAGTCTTGGGTGATTATAGTTTTTCCGGGCTCGACAGCGTGCAGCAGCTTCAGGAGATGCGTGGAGCCGTGCAATAGTTTTGTGGAAATAATTCTGGCGTTCGAAAATCCCCCGATGTTCTCGGTGTGCATTGCACCACAGCATCGCCCCCTTTTTAAAGGGGGCAAAGCAACCCGGCCGTCGAACAATTACGGCTTGGGGGATTTTCGGTTCAACAGAATCCATGTCATCCTGAGCGAAGCGAAGGATCTGGTGGTGACGAGATCCTTCGCTTCGCTCAGGATGACAGCATCACTTCGTTGACGTTGGAACAAGATGGCGCTTATCCCGCCGCAGCCCGCCCTCGAATGGGCGGGGACGACGGTTTTAACCTTCGGTTTTACTGACATTCCCCATCGGCAACGTCACCCGCGCCTCGATCCCGCCGCCGGGCCGCGGCAGCAAATCAAAAGTGCCAGCGTGCGCCTTCGCGATGCGCTCGACAATCGCCAGTCCCAGTCCCGCGCCGGAGTGACCGCTGCGCGCGGCGTCGAGCCGGGTGAAGGGCTGCTTCAGCCTTTCCACTTCCGCGGGCGGGATACCCGGTCCGCGATCGAGTACCGACAGCACGATGTGATTTGCCTCGCGTGCGGTGCGCAGGGTGATATCGGTCCCGGCGTGTTTGCGGGCATTGTCGATCAGGTTGCCGATCAGCCGCTTCATCGCCAGCGGTCGCAGTTGCAGCGTCGCCTGCGGCGCCAGTTCCAGCGCGATCTGCACGCCGCTGCCATCGCCATTGCCACGCTGTGCGCGCTCGGCCGCGGCCCGCAGAAGCAGATTCAGGTCGATGCTCTCGAGCGTTTCCTTGCTCTCGTCGCGGGCGAAATCCATGAACTGGTCAATCACCGCGTTGATGTCTTCTATGTCCGCTTCCAGGTCGGCGCGCGTGGCTGGATCGGCGGGCAGCATCTCCAGCCCGAGCCTCAGGCGCGCGAGTGGCGTGCGCACATCGTGCGAGACACCGGCGAGGAAGGTGGCACGCTCGCGGTCGAGGCGGGAGAGGTTTTCGCGCATCTGGTTAAAGGCAACCGCCACCGCTTTTACTTCATCGGGGCCCATCTCGGTGACCGGGGGCGGCTGTCGGCCCTGGCCGATTTCGCGTGCCGCCGCCGACAAGGCCTGCAGCGGCCGGTTCAGGCGCCGCACCAGGAACAACGCGCCCGCCAGCGCGAGGATGCCACCGAATACGCCCCAGCCCAGCCAGGCCATCGAAAAGTCCTGCTCGATAATACGGTTCTGCGGAAACAACACCCAGTAGTGCGAGGTGCCGACCGGAATCTTGGTGATGAAGGCCGGCGGCAGCGCCTGCATCGGCCGGCCTTCGTTTCCCGGTTGCGATTGCGCCGCGAGCGCGCGCGCGGCGCGGTTCGGACGCTGAAAGACGAAGATGTCCGCCTCGGGACCGAACTGGTCGCGCAGGCGTTCGCGCGCGGCCATGATGGCTGGGGTATTGGGCGCCGGCTCCAGCGGCTCGTCGGCAATGCGCTGTGGCGGAATGACGCGTATCCCGCGTTCCTCCCGCAGCTTGACCAAAAAGTCGCGGTGCTGCGCCGGCGGAATACTCTCGAGCGCCGCGCGAATCGTCTTCAGGTGACTTATATAGCCGGCAGCCACCAGCTGGAAGCGCGGCATTTGCGAGTAGTAACGAAACAACAGTACCGATACCACCTGGCTCGCGATCAGTGCAAATACAATGACCAGCGCGGTGCGCGCGAGCAGCGAGCGGGGCGTGAATTCGGCAGGGAGGAGCCGCATCAGCTGTGCTTGGCGCCGTCCGGCACGAATACGTAGCCGCGCCCCCAGACCGTTTGAATGTAGCGCGGGTTGGCCGGATCCTCGCCAAGAAGCTTTCTCAGGCGCGATACCTGCACATCGATGGCCCGGTCGAAGCTGTCGTGCTCGCGCCCGCGCGCGAGTTCGGTCAGCTTGTCGCGCGACAGCGGTGTGCGCGCGTGCTGCACCAGCACTTTCAGCAAACCGAATTCGCCGGTGGTCATCGGCATGGGCAAATCGTCGCGCGACAATTCGCGCGTGCCGAGGTTGATGCGGAACGGGCCGAATTCGACGACTTCGTCATCCGCCGCGGGCGCGCCCGGCACCGGCAGCGGCGCCTGCCGCCGCAGCACCGCGTTGATGCGCGCCACCAGTTCGCGCGGATTAAACGGCTTCGACAGGTAGTCGTCGGCGCCGGTTTCCAGCCCGATGATGCGATCGGCATCATCGCCCCGGGCGGTGAGCATGATGATCGGAATGTTGGCCTCTGCATTTGCAGAAGTACGCACCCGCTTGCAGATCGCAATGCCATCCTCGCCCGGCAGCATCACATCCAGCACCACCAGGTCGTAGCGATTGCGTGCCAGCGCGCGATCCAGAGCGACACCGTCCGGCACGGTATCGGCGGCGAAACCCTGCTCGGTCAGATAGCGTTTCAGCAGGTCACGAAGGCGCAGGTCGTCATCGACGACCAGGATGCGGTGGCGGGCAGGAGCGGCATGGGTCATAGGTGCATATTAGAGCGCGGGCGGGAAATCCGTTCGGCGCGTACGTGGGTGAGTTGTAAGTAAATGTTAGGAATTGCCGGATCGTTACACCCGGTTACGAATGCCCTGCAACTGGAGAGGACTTGCAGCGTTCTATAGCTTAACCTGACAACGTCTACAAGAAGATGGAATCAGCGCACCCCCGATAACTTTTGGAGTACACCATGAACAAGATGAAAATCAGCCTCATTATCACTGCCCTGTTTGCTGCCTCGGCCGCATACGCCCAGGCCCCTGCCGATGCACCAAAAGGTGAACGCGGCGCCAGGATGCAGGAACACTTCAAAGCCGCCGACAAGGATAGCGACGGCAAGATCAGCCGCGCCGAAGCCGATGCCTCTCTGCCGCGCGTCGCCAAGAATTTCGATGCGCTCGATGCCAACAAGGATGGCTTCGTCACCACCGACGAAATGCGCGCGGCCCACGGCAAGGGCAAGCACGGCGACAAGATGCATGCCCACATGAAGTCCGCCGACAAGGATGGCGACGGCAAGTTCAGCCGTGAAGAAGCCACCGCGTCGATGCCGCGTGTCGCCAAGGATTTCGATGCCATCGACACCAACAAGGATGGCTTCGTCACCCGCGATGAAATGCGCGCGTTTCACGAGAAGAATGGCGGCGGCAAGGGGCGCCAGGGTTAATTGGCGGCGCTTGTAGAGCCTAACAATTAGAGCGACATATTTTTACACTCACCGATAAGCCCCTTCCCCCGGGCAGGGGGAAGGCTGGGATGGGGGTCGAATACCTGCGTATGTGCCAATTGAAATACCCCACCCCCATCCTAACCTTCCCCCTCAAAGGGGGGAAGGGACTGATATGTTCCAAACAGAGTGAGCCACGACGCTAGCGTTCCATTGAGGGACCAGAAACGAATGAGCAGGAACCTGCCAATACTCCGGAAATTTCTGCTGGCGGCGGCAACCTGCGCAGCGGTATTGCTGAGCGCGCAACAATATGCAATCGCCCAGGCACCGGCCGGCACCTCGGTGCCGGCCGGTGCCTTTGTGGTCCGGCAGAGCGATGCCACCTGGCGAGACGCCGTCCGTGAGCGCGACGTGCCGGTACGCGTATATGTGCCTGCCGTGCCGGAAGGTCCACCAGCGCCGACTGCCACCGGCACGCGCTTCCCGGTGATCCTGTTCTCGCACGGCCTCGGTGGCAGCCGCGAGGGTGGCAAGCTGTGGGCCGCGCATTGGGCCAGCCACGGCTATGTCGTCGTTGCCATGCAGCACCCCGGCAGCGACGAGACCTTGTGGAAAGACAGCGAGCCGCGCGACGTCAGTCGCAACCTCAAATCCGGCATGACCCTCAAAAATCTCAACCTGCGCGTCGGTGATGTGCGCTTTGTCATCGATGAAGTGATCCGCCGGGCAGCCGAAGCCGACGCAGCTTTCGCCAACGTCGATGTGACAAGGATCGGCATGTCGGGCCACTCGTTCGGCGCGCAGTCGACGCTGGCGGTGTCCGGCCAGAAGGCCGGCGCTTTCGGCGGCCCGCCCGCGCTGGATTCGCGCATCATGGCGGCCATCGCCTTCAGCCCGAATGCGCGCAACAAGTTCAATGTCGCGCGCCAGTTCGGCGACATCCGCATTCCGTTCTTCTCCATCACCGGCAGCGAGGATGGCAGCATTCTTGGCGATGACACGCGTCCGCAAGATCGCACCGCCCCGTACCAGAACATGCCGGCGGGCGACAAATATCTGGTGGTGTTTGATCGTGGCGACCACATGGTGTTCGGCGGGCACGACCTGGGCCGGCGGCGGCCGGAAACGGCGCGTGATCGCGAGATCCAGGCCGCAGTCAAGGCGGCGAGCCTGGCATTCTGGAACGCGACGCTGAAACGCGATGAGGCGGCGCGAAAATGGCTGGTGTCGGGCGGCTTCAAGGCGACGCTCGATGGCAAGGATGTTTTTGCGTCAAAATGAATTGATGGAGAGGGCCGTGAGAATGCCGATGGGAACCAGGATCATCATTTACGCAGGCACGCTGCTGCTGGCGATGTCGGCTGCCACCTCGGCCCATGCGGCTGATCCGGTGCCTTCGGGTGCAATAGGCGCCGACCATGCGCGCCACCTGCTGAATCGCACCGGCTTCGCCGCCTCCGTGGCCGACATCGCCGCCTTCGCCAAACTCGACCGTGCCGCTGCCGCTGATCGCTTGCTGAATTCCGCGCAGCGGGTGGCATTGCAATCCCCGCCGCCCTGGGTAGACGAGCCGCCGATTCCGCCCGCGCGCCTGCGCGATATGACGCAGGAAGAGCGCATGGCCGAGCAGCGAAAGAATGTCGAGCGCGCGTTCGAACTGCGCGAATGGTGGTTCCGCGAAATGCTGACCACGCCCTCGCCGCTGAGCGAAAAAATGACGCTCTTTTGGCACAACCACTTTGCCACCAGCCAGCAAAAGGTGCGCTTCACGCCGCTGATGTATCACCAGCACGTGATGTTGCGTCGCAACGCCCTGGGTAATTTCGGCAAGCTGCTGCGCGAAGTAGCGCGCGATCCGGCGATGCTGGTCTACCTCGACGGCGCCAATAGCCGCAAGAGCGCGCCGAATGAAAATTTCGCCCGCGAAGTGATGGAGCTGTTCACGCTGGGCGAAGGAAACTACAGCGAAACGGACATCAAGGAAGCGGCGCGCGCCTTCACTGGCTGGAGCGTGGATCGTGACACGGGGCAATTCATGTTCCGGCGCTTCATTCACGATTACGGCAACAAGACGGTACTCGGCAAGTCGGGCAATTTCGACGGCGACCAGGTGATCGATATCCTGCTGTCGAAACCCGAGACCGCGCAGTTCATCACCCGCAAGCTGTGGAAGGAATTTGTTGCGCCGGAGACGGCGACGCCGGCGAGTGAGACCGACATCGCGCGCCTCGCGGCGGTGTTTCGCGCCAGCGGCTATAACATCGCCACACTCATGCGCGCCATGCTGGTCTCGGATGCGTTCTATGCGCCGGACCATCGCGCGGCGCTGATCAAGTCGCCGGTGGAGTTTGTCGTTGGCACCATGAAGCAGTTCGAGATCGATGCCCCCAACCTGCGACCGTTCGTGATTGCCAGCGCACTGCTGGGACAGAATGTGTTTTCACCGCCGAACGTGAAAGGCTGGCCGGGGGGCGAGGCGTGGATCAATTCCGCGACGCTGCTCGGCCGCAAACAATTGATCGACCGACTGTTCCGCAACGAGGACCGGATGGAGGTCGCGATGCGCGACATGGACGAAATGGCGATACGCAATGGCGAGGCGTCGCCGCCCGGCCGTGAGGCCAGGCTGCAACGCCAGATGGAACGGCAGATGGGCGGCATTCGCTGGAACCTCGACAAATGGGCCGGGCAGTTTGCGCACGAGGCTCGTCGCCCGGACGCGGTGCAGCGCATGACGCAGGTCGTGCTTGCCGTGGCGCCGCAGAATCCGTTGGCTGATAGCGATAAACCGGCGGATTGGGCGCGGCAACTCGTCTATGACCCGGTGTACCAGCTCAAATGAAGGGGCACTCATGAACCGCCGGAAATTTCTGCAATCAATTGGCGTTGCCGCGGGCGCGCCGCTGGCCGGCACCCTGCAGGGCGTGGCCTGGGCCGCGCCCGCCGCCGCGTCCGCAACCTCCACCGGCACGTCGCCCTACGGCAACATCTTGATCCTGATCGAGCTCAAAGGCGCCAATGACGGACTCAATACCGTGATCCCGTACGCCGATCCAGCGTTTGTGTCGCTGCGGCCGCGCCTCGCCATCGCCCGCGACCAGGTGTTGCAGTTGTCCGAGCGCGAGGGCCTGCATCCGTCGCTGCAACCGTTGATGGCGCTGTGGGAGAAGAAAGAGCTGGCGGTGGTGCAGGGACTTGGTTATCCGAATCCAAACCAGTCGCATTTTCGTTCGATCGAGATCTGGGATACCGCCTAGAAGAGTGACGAGTAACTCGACGCCGGCTGGCTGGCGCGCACCTTTGCCGCCACACCGCCGCCGCGCAGCTTTGCCGCCGATGGCGAGGTG
>JANNGY010000067.1:0-5170 GCA_031404095.1 Betaproteobacteria bacterium
AGCAATCCGTCGAAGTAGCTATTGCAAAGCACCTGTTCGGAGTGCTTCGCGGCTCCAATAACCTGGTTTTTCCCAATAGTCGAAACAAGGTGGAAAAATACACCTATTTGTTGAGGAGGATGTGTGAGGAAGCCCATGTCCCCAACGAGTTTTGGCCGCACCATGGGAGCCTCTCCAAGGAAATCAGAACGGACACGGAGGCGGCGCTGAAGGAAAAGGAACGACCGGCCAGCGCAATATGTACAAACACGCTTGAACTCGGTATCGACATTGGAGCCGTCAAGAGTATTGCGCAAATCGGCCCTCCGCCGTCTGTGGCCAGTTTGCGCCAACGTCTGGGGCGGTCCGGACGACGAAAGGGTGAACCCGCGATCCTGCGCGGGTACTGTGTTGAACAATCGCTGGATAGTCGTTCGCACCCACTTATCGCTCTACGTGAAGGTACGTTCGAGATGTCAGCCATGGTTTCGCTTTTGCTAGAAGGTTGGTTTGAGCCGCCGGTGGCATCAGGTGCACACTTATCAACATTGACTCAGCAGTTGCTGTCGCTAATTGCGCAGCATGGCGGGATCACCGCGGTTGAATCTTATACAACCCTTTGCGGCAAGGGGCCGTTCACGAACATTTCCAAAGAAGATTTTGCGAATTTGCTTCGAGAGT
Organism: Betaproteobacteria bacterium; assembly: GCA_031404095.1. Classification (GTDB taxonomy): domain Bacteria; phylum Pseudomonadota; class Gammaproteobacteria; order Burkholderiales; family Usitatibacteraceae; genus UKL13-2. The sequence goes on from JANNGY010000067.1 coordinate 661, forward strand.
TTGGTAGACGGGAACTAGTATTTCAGGAAAGTTCTGGTGCACTTCTTCATGGGCGAATTGGCGAAAAGTTCGTCAATCACTATTCCTTCTATTCCGCGTTTGCGACAGAGGAAGAGTTTCGGGTAATCGCGGGGGCGACCGTTCTTGGATCGCTGCCGATTACAACAGCAATTCAGCCTAAAGACTTGATTCTTTTTGCTGGCAAGACTTGGCTTATTGAGGCTGTAGATGAGGACGGCAAGGCTATTTATGTCGTTCGGCATCGTGGCGGTCGTGCGCCAGCGTTTGGTGGCTCAGGTGGGATTGTTCACGACGCTGTGCGGCAACGAATGAAAAGACTATACGAGGAGTTTGCCGTTCCCGCTTACCTGGATTCAGAAGCAAGCCGCTTCATGTTAGAGGGTAGGAGGGCCTATTCGCAGTTGGGACTTGCTCAGTCGTCACTGCTCAGGACAGGTGGTGGTGCTTTGCTTTTCACTTGGCGCGGCGACAGAGTAAATGAGGCTGTTGCAATAATGCTTAAGCGAGGTGGATTCACGGCGAATATTGCCGGCCCAGCCGTCGAAGTTATCGGAATTAGTGCTGATCGAGTCAACTCTATGCTGGATTTTCTTGGCGATATTGCTGATGGACCCGTCCCGACTCCCGGCGAACTACTTCTCGACACCAAAAACCTGCAGCGAGAAAAATGGGATTGGGCATTGACCGAACAATTGCTTCAGCGTTCTTACGCAAGTTTGCATCTTGACATTGAAGGTGCGCATAAATGGCTGGGACAGTTTGTTGGCACACGACCAACGGTTTCGTGAATTTGGATAGTAGTGTGGGCGTCAAGTTGCAACACAATATTTGGTACATTCAGCCCAATTCTGGCCAACTCTATTCCTTGCAATGTCTTCCTAGCCAGAACGAAAACTATGCTGGGGCGTGTCGTTCAACCTCCGAAGTTACGCGCAACGCGAACCCCCCGCACCCAACATTTGCTGCGCAGAAACGGTGAGAGAGTTTGCTCCTGACCGCTATCTAAGCTAAAATAGCCTCTTAATCGCGCAACGATATTTACGAAAACGCGGGAAAGGTCCCACCGGCCTTTCCCGTTTTTTGTGCCCGCTTGCGGTTATGTCTGGTTCTCCTGGAGTTTCCCTTGGTTCAGTCCCCATCTGCCCTGCTAGTCCTCGCCGACGGTGCCGTTTTCAAGGGCGTGTCAATCGGGGCGGATGGCCAATCCACCGGTGAAGTCGTGTTCAACACCGCCATGACCGGGTACCAGGAAATACTCACCGACCCTTCCTACATGGGCCAGATGGTGACGCTGACCTATCCGCATATCGGCAATACCGGCACCAATGAAGAGGATGCCGAATCGTTGAAGTGCTACGCCGCGGGTCTGATTATTCGCGACCTGCCCAGGATCGCATCCAGCTGGCGCATGACGGCGACCTTACCCGAATACCTGAAGCGCAACGGCGTGGTGGCGATTGCGAATATCGATACGCGCCGGCTCACGCGGCTGATCCGCGAGAAGGGTGCGCAGAACGGCTGCATCCTGGTGGGGGAGCACTCCGATAGCAACATCGGTCGTGCCTGCGAATTGGCGAAACAGGCGCCGGGTATGTCCGGGCTGGATTTGGCCAAAGTGGTGTCATGCCGGCAATCCTACGCATGGAATCAGTCGACATGGGCGTTGGGAAGCGGTTATCAATCGGCCGGAGATCCGAAATTCCATGTGGTCGCATACGACTATGGTGTCAAACACAACATCCTGCGCATGCTGGCCGAACGCGGGTGCCGGATCACGGTGGTGCCCGCACAGACGATCGCAGCAGAGGCCATGGCGCTCAAGCCGGATGGCGTGTTCCTGTCCAACGGCCCGGGCGACCCCGAGCCATGCGATTACGCGATTGCCGCGATCCGGGAAATTATTTCCCGTGATGTGCCGGTATTCGGCATCTGCCTCGGACATCAGTTGCTGGCGCTTGCGTCGGGCGCGAAAACGGTAAAGATGAAATTTGGCCACCATGGCGCCAATCATCCGGTGCAAGACCTGGATACGCGCAAGGTTTACATCACCAGCCAGAATCACGGATTCGCGGCGGATGAGAAAACCTTGCCCGCCAATGTGCGCGTGACGCATCAGTCGCTGTTCGACGGCACCTGCCAGGGCATTGAGCGTACCGACAAGCGCGCGTTCAGTTTTCAAGGGCATCCGGAGGCGAGTCCGGGGCCGCATGAAGTCGGGTATCTGTTCGATAAATTTATTGCCATGATGAGTGCTGCCCGTGGCTAAAGTGCTCTCTGCCAAGCAGGCGCTGGTCGAGTACGAAGTCGTCATTTCGAAAATTGCGGTCGTGCGCGGCCAACGTGTGATGTTCGCGCAGGACCTTGCCGAACTCTACGGCGTGGAAACCAAGGTTCTGATGCAGGCAGTACGGAGAAACATCAATCGGTTTCCTCAAGATTTTCTTTTTCAGCTTACGAATCATGAGTTTACGATCTTGAGGTCACAAATTGTGACCTCAAGATGGGGCGGGACGCGGTACATGCCTTATGCATTTTCCGAGCAGGGCGTCGCGATGCTCTCAAGCGTTCTACGCAGTCCGCGCGCCGTCGCCGTCAATATAGAAATCATGCGCGCATTTGTCCGCATGCGGGCGCTGATTGAAGGCAACCGCGTGCTGGCGAAAAAGATTGCGGATCTCGAAAAGCGATACGACAAGCAGTTCAAGGAAATATTTTTGGCCATCTATGAATTGATGGATGACAGCGGCAAAAAACAGAAACGCAAGATCGGCTTTGTATAGAAATGCCTAAACGTACCGACATCCAATCCATTCTCATCATCGGTTCCGGTCCGATCGTCATCGGCCAGGCCTGCGAGTTCGATTACTCCGGCGCGCAAGCCTGCAAGGCGCTGCGCGATGAGGGCTACAAGGTCATCCTGATCAATTCGAATCCGGCGACGATCATGACCGATCCGAACATGGCGGACGTGACGTATATCGAGCCGATCACCTGGCGGATCGTCGAAAAGATTATCGAAAAGGAGCGCCCCGATGCGCTGCTGCCGACGATGGGCGGGCAGACGGCGCTGAATTGCGCGCTCGATCTCGCCAAGCACGGCGTACTGGAAAAGTACGGCGTGGAAATGATCGGCGCCACCAAGGAAGCGATCGATAAGGCCGAGGACCGCGAGAAGTTCAAGCAGGCCATGACCCGCATCGGCCTCGCCTCCGCGCGCTCCTCAATCGCGCATTCGATGGAAGAAGCGTTGCAAGTGCAGGCCGGTATCGGTTTCCCGGCGATCATCCGCCCGAGCTTCACCATGGGCGGATCGGGCGGCGGCATTGCCTACAACCGAGATGAATTCGTCGAGATCTGTGAGCGCGGGCTCGAGGCGTCGCCAACGCACGAATTGCTGATCGAAGAATCGTTGCTGGGCTGGAAAGAGTTTGAGATGGAAGTTGTCCGCGACAAGAATGACAACTGCATCATCGTCTGCTCGATCGAAAACCTCGACCCGATGGGCGTGCACACCGGCGACTCGATTACCGTCGCCCCCGCGCAGACGCTGACCGACAAGGAGTACCAGATCATGCGCAACGCCTCGATCGCCGTGTTGCGCGAGGTGGGCGTGGAAACCGGTGGCTCCAACGTGCAATTCGCCGTGAACCCGAAAGACGGCCGCATGGTGGTGATCGAAATGAATCCGCGCGTGTCGCGATCCTCCGCACTGGCCTCGAAGGCAACCGGTTTTCCGATCGCGAAAGTCGCTGCCAAGCTGGCAGTCGGCTACACGCTGGATGAACTGAAGAACGACATTACCGGCGGCCTGACGCCGGCGTCCTTTGAGCCCAGCATTGATTACGTCGTGACCAAGGTGCCGCGTTTTGCGTTCGAGAAGTTTCCCCAGGCCGACGACCGCCTGACAACCCAGATGAAGAGCGTCGGCGAGGTGATGGCCATCGGCCGCAATTTCCAGGAGTCGTTGCAGAAAGCGCTGCGTGGCCTGGAGGTCGGCGTAGATGGCTTCAACCTCAAGACCGTCGATCCGGAGAAAATCGGCGACGAACTCGCCTACCCGCGCGGCGAGCGTCTCTGGTATGTGGCCGACGCGTTCGGTATTGGCATGTCGCTGGAGGAGATTCATGGCTACACCAAAATTGATCCCTGGTTCCTGGCGCTGATCAAGGAGCTGGTGGATATGGAACTGGCGATCGAAAAGAAATCGCTCGACAGTATCGACGCGGCCGAATTGCGTGAGTTGAAACGCAAAGGGTTTTCGGACCGGCGCCTGGCCTATCTGCTGAAAGTCAAGGAAAACGATATACGTGCGAAGCGCCACGCTGCAGGGATTCGCCCGGTATACAAGCGTGTCGATACCTGCGCCGCCGAATTCTCCACTTCGACGGCATACATGTATTCAAGCTACGACGAGGAATGCGAAGCCAACCCGACCAACAACAAGAAAATCATGATCCTCGGCGGGGGACCGAACCGCATCGGCCAGGGT
>JANNGY010000068.1:0-3536 GCA_031404095.1 Betaproteobacteria bacterium
CGCCGCACCGCTGCCGCGGACAACAGGGCGGCGGCGGGATGATGATCCGGCACCGGCGTATGCCAGCCGCTAAGGTCATTCATTGGTATCTCGCCCGGCGCGGCCACCGGTTTCATTCTTCCAGTCCGCGACCCTTCGACACGGCAAGTTCCTCCGCATCGGGCATGTAATTCGAGAAGTAACCGGCGGCCTTCTTCGCGTCCATCTCGACCTTGGCGTCGGCCGGAATCAGGTCGTCCGGAATCGGCACGCGCTCGACCACCTCGATACCCTGTTCGACCAGCGCACCGTGTTTCATGTCGCTCATCGATGCCCAGCGGTCGATGCGGGTGATGCCGAGCCAGTGAAACACGTCGGGCATCAATTCCTGGAAGCGCATGTCCTGTACCCCGGCCACGCATTCGGTACGCGCAAAGTAGGTTTCGGCGCGGTCGCCGCCGGCCTGCCGCTTCCTCGCGTTATAGACCAGGAACTTGGTGACTTCGCCCAGCGCGCGGCCTTCCTTGCGGTTGTAGATCACCACGCCGACGCCGCCTTGCTGCGCCATCTCGATGCACACTTCGATGCCATGCGCCAGATACGGCCGGCAGGTGCAGATGTCGGAGCCGAACACGTCGGAGCCGTTGCATTCGTCGTGCAAGCGGCAGGCGATTCGCGTCTCGGATTTGCCGAGTTTGCTGACGTCGCCAAAGAAATACAGCGTCATGCCGCCGATGGGCGGCAGGAATACTTTCAGGTCCGGTCGCGTCACCAGCTCCGGAAACATGCCAGCGGTCTGTTCGAACAGTGCACGCCGCAACGCGCTTTCCTTGACCTTGAAGCGATGGGCGAGGCCCGGCAGATACCACACCGGGTCGATCGCGGCCTTGGTCACCTTCACGTCGCCGTTGGCGGTGAGGATGTCGCCGTCTGGCGTGAGCCTGCCGGAGACGATGGCGGCCTTCAGTTCCGGCATGTTGATGTGCGCCTTGGTGATCGCGATGGTCGGCCGCACATCGGCGCCCGACGCGATTTCCGCCGCGAACGCGCTCGCGATGAGATGGCCCCATGGGTCCATCGATACGATCTTGTCGGCGTCGGCCCATTGCGGGTGCGGACCGATGGATTCGGCCGGCGCGGTGTCGGTCAGGTCGGGTCGATGGTCGCGCTGTAATGCACCGGATGCCACGGCCAGTGCACGGTAAACGGCATAGGCGCCGGAATGCGTGCCGATGGCATTGCGTTGCGTCGGATCGGTCAGGCTGGCGATGACGGGGCCACGTTCGGTGGCAGTGGGCGCACCCCAGCGGATGTCAAAAAACGAACCCGCGCGGCGTGCTTTCGGGTGCGAACTGAGAACGATGTGATCGGCCATGCACGAACTCCAATGCTGACTGGGTGGTCAGGATTGTAGCGTGAATTAACAATTTGTCGACGTGGTGCAGCCGCGATGGAAATGCGAGACCTCGAATTCGCAAAGTACTATTCATGTAGGCTGGTGCCTCACAACGCCCGCAGATTGTGCACCACCAATATGGAAACAGACTTTGAAAACCTGACGCAGCCCCTGTCCGAGCAAGACTGGACCGAACTTGCGAACATACTCGAGGCCGATTCCTGGCCCGAAGAAACGCTGGATCTGGAGGGGCTTGATGGCTTGATTGCGGCGGGTGTGTGTGGGCCGCGTCGCAGGGGTCCTGTCGATGTGCTGCCACTGGCATTCGGCGCGGCTGAGTTTCCGGAGTTTGCCAGTCCGGATGAATTTCTTCGATTTCTGGAATTGGCTGGGCGGCGATGGAATGAATATGCGCGGTCGCTCATGGTGCCTGCCGACGAGATGTCGGAAAAAAATTTTACGGACCCCTATTTATTCGAAATCGACGCTGACCAGCTGGCGACCGCCAAGGCGTGGATGCCACCGAAGCACGCCGGACTGGATCACTGGCGGCCGGGTGATTGGATGGGACGGGCGTGGGCGGAGGGATTCCTGCGGGTTGTTTCCACTGACGACGAATGGGCAGACATGCTGGCGCGGGACGAAATCCACGGCATGCTGGTCTCACCACTCTTGTTTCTGGAGCTGGGTTTCAATCCGGACAATCCGCGCATGCCTTTCGAGCCAACGGAATGGATGGGAGAGGCTATCGCCAATTTGTACCGGCTCACAGCGCTGTTTCGCCATATTGACGAGACCGCCGAGGCGGGCGCACCTTTGCTGCGGCCGTCCCCGAAGGTTGGACGCAATGATCCCTGCCCTTGTGGCTCAGGACTCAAATTCAAAAAATGTTGCGGGGCAAAATCCGCGTTGCATTGAGGAGCGTGTGCTGCGAGGCAGGCCCCACGGCATGACGAATCCTCGAGCGCATGAAATCCGGGATAATCCGCGCCGGCCACATCGGGTCAAAACATGTCGATGGCGCGATGCTTCATTGAGATGGCAAATCAGGGAACTTCTCATAACCCTGTCATTCCCGCGTCCCGCGGGATTCCCCTCGGTCAAAGCGGAAAACCACTTTTTCGTAAGACATCGATGTGCGTAGAAAATTGGATCCCCGCTCGGCGCAACCCTTGTGGTTGTTCGCGGGGATGACAAATATTTGAGGAGTCGAGAAGTCATTGGGGAACTTCTTGAAACCTCAAAACTTCGTCATTCCAGCGAACCGCTCCAAAGGCGGCGCCGGGCTGGAATCCAGTCCATTCGTATATTCAATAACTTGGACGGGACTGGGTCCCAGCCTTGCTGGGACGACGGGGTTTTTAGAAGTTTCCATTGCTAAACACAAGCACTGGCGAGACGTTTCGGCCATTTTCCACCAGGAAGGCGCGCCAATGCTGGAGTTTGCGCATTCAATCGGGCATTACGGCAACGCAATTTTTCGAATGGCTTCGAGCTTGTCTTCGGACAGCCCGGCAATGTCCTTTTCCGTGAGCCAGGCTTCCCTTATCAGGCGGGCGAACACCCAAGTCAATTGCGAGTAGCGATAGTCATATTTGCGTTCGATGTCGCGCAAGTGTTCAGCCAGATAATGATGCATGTCCCAGGTGTCCGCCGAGGTGGCGAGTGCGCGGCAATCTCCTTGACTCGCTTTATCAGCGCCGCGAATTCCCGTTCCTGCGCGGCGTCAAATGCGCGCCTCGCGATCTTCTTTTCTGCGCCTGTCCAATTTTCGATACTCATTGCCGTGCTCCCTACGGCAGGGGCTTGCGTAGCGCCCAGCTACTTTTTGCGCAGATCGATAACCTTGCCGCCAGCCGGCGAAGGCGCCGGGCCCGGCCCGGCCTTGCGCAGAAGGCCCGGCGAAACATTCCATTGCTGCCCCGTCTCGGCAATGACGGTGACCGACTTCCGGTTGTACTTGGCAATGATTCCGTGCAGAACGCCGTGACCATCCGGCTGAAAGGAAACCCTCTCGCCAATGCTGAACTCCAGCATTGACGCATGGGCGCGCATTTGCTGCAGGAACTTGAGCCGCGCGACGATCCGGTGGTTCAGATCGGCAACCGCGCCAACGTGATGGAGAAGCTCGACCTGCACGACCGCGTCGAGCTCCTGCGCT
>JANNGY010000069.1:0-6039 GCA_031404095.1 Betaproteobacteria bacterium
GCTGGATCAGTTCACCAAATACGCGATCACCGCCAGTTTTCAGATCGGCGAATCGAAATATATCTGCTCCTGGTTCAACCTGGTGCTGGCGCACAATACCGGCGCGGCATTCAGTTTTCTCGCCAATGCCGGTGGCTGGCAGCGCGAATTCTTCATTGTGTTGACTCTGATGATCACAGTTGTGCTGCTGTGGATGCTTCGGAGCAATCATCGGAATCGCGTACTCTCGACCGCTTTGGCGCTGGTGGTAGGTGGCGCGATCGGCAATCTGTACGACCGTATACTGCATGGTTATGTAATTGACTTCGTGCAATGGCATGTCGCTGGCTACTACTGGCCGGCATTCAACATCGCTGATTCGGCGATTTGTCTCGGTGCGGCACTCTTGATTCTCGATTCGTTTCGCAAGCAGCCGGACCAGGGACCGCACCACCCGGTCTCGAAACAGGAAGGGTCGCCATGACCAACCGGGTCAAGAACAATGAGCCGCTGATCGCTTCGCCTGATCGGGCTGGTCAGAAACGATGCCTCACAGATTTGAGCAAACCTTCATCGTCGCACCTGTCGCGAAAAAACTCTAATGACTGACACAGAAATACTGCTGGCGAATCCGCGCGGCTTCTGTGCCGGCGTTGATCGCGCCATCGAGATTGTGGAACGCGCCCTGAAACTGCATGGCGCACCGATTTATGTGCGACATGAAATCGTGCACAACAGGTTCGTGGTCGACGATCTGCGCAGCAAGGGCGCGGTGTTTATCGAGGAGCTTGCCGACGTTCCAAGCGGCGCGACGCTGGTGTTCAGCGCGCATGGCGTCTCCCGGGCGGTGCGTGCCGAAGCCGCCATGCGCGGCTTTCACGTGTTTGACGCCACCTGTCCGCTAGTCAAGAAAGTCCATGTCGAGGTGATGAAACGCCGTAACGAGGGCTATCAGATTGTCATGATCGGGCACGATGGCCATCCGGAAGTCGAAGGCACCATGGGGCAATCAGAGACCGGGATGTACCTGGTGGAGACTGCGGAAGACGTCGCCAGGTTGAGCATCCCGGCCGGCACGCGATTGACTTTCGTCTCGCAGACCACACTATCAGTTGATGACTGCCAGATCGTGATTGATGCACTCAAGCAAAAGTTTCCGCAGATCGTCGGGCCGAAACAGGATGACATCTGTTATGCCACGCAGAATCGTCAGGATGCAGTCAAGTTCATGGCGCCGCAGGTGGAGGTGGTGCTGGTTGTCGGGTCTCGCACGAGCTCAAATACCAATCGCCTGCGTGAATTGGCTGACACGCTCGGTTGCCTTGTGTACCAGGTGGATAGCGCGGAAGAAGTGTTGCCGGAGTGGATCGCTGGAAAGCGCCGTATCGGCGTGACCTCGGGCGCGTCAGCGCCGGAGGTTCTGGTGCGTGATGTCGTGGCCAAGCTCAAATTACTCGGCGCGGTTAGCGTACGTGAACTCGATGGAATTACCGAGAATATTACCTTTCCGCTGCCGAAAGGACTGTCGCGCGAACAACCGGCGGCCCAATTGAAAACAAGCGACCGCGATTAAGAACTTGTCCGTAAATAAGGCGCGATGCCTGACTTGCCCTTTTTGCCTCACTCTGCGTTGCGTTTCCTTGCAATGGCTGGCCATTGCTGCGAAAAGCGCGCCTTGATTGAGACAAAAATTGCTGCGTCATACATTCGCGCCTTATTTACGGACAAGTTCTAAGTCGCCGCGTGCCTTTTCCTGATCGTTAGTAGCCGGCCTTTGGCGGCGGCGCGTTTGGCTCGGCAGGTGGCGGCTGGTATTCGGCTTGCGGTGCCTTGCGCGCTGCGCCGGACTTGGTGGCACGGCACATCAACTTCTTGCCATTTTCCTCAAGTTTGAAGTCCGCGTCGCAGCGCTTGACGCACATTGCCCCCTGGTCCACCTCATCCTTCATGCAAACCTCCGTCCGGAGGCGAACGCGCGAAGACGGCTCGTAGGTTGAGGCACTCTGGGCCATGGCATTCTGGGAGACCGCGACAAGCAATGCGGTCACTCCCAGCGCCGCGCCCCAAACTCGCGCACCGAAGGCAGCGTGAGCGCGGCATGAACCTTTCATCAATTTCATTGGAAGATCTCCCTCCACGACAAGCGCCTTGCGCCGCCGCGACCGCTGCCGCGCGGCACGGCGAACGTGTTCTTGTCACCCGTGGCGCCGGTCACAATAGTCTTGATGCTCTTGTCCGGAAGCTGAATCACGATATTACCGACCGAAATCTGACCGGTTAATTTCTGTCCGGCGTTTCCGCCTGGCGCCGTGTCAACGGCGGCACCCGTCCTGAAATCAAACGAATAGAGGAAACTGTCGCCACCGACCGTGCACGCGCTATTGTTGGGTACGTTGGTGACCACGACCACCGTGCCGCTGGCGATCTGGATATCCAGATTGACCCGTTCGCCAGGGGATGTGTTGCCGGGGTTCAGGTCGATAAACCAGCCGTCCTTGTCGCCATAATCCACCGGGTTCGAACTCACTGTCCGGGTCGTTCCCGAGTCGGTCAATGTCTGCTCGACCAAACGGCCGGAGGTACGAATGTTCATGTAGTCGACGTCCGTATCGCGAATCGCGTAGATAGACTGCTGGTAGGCGTACGGCAAACCCAGGCTCGATGGAACCGCCAAATCATCTGCGCCAAGATAGCGCCCGGTCCCGATGTAAATAACTGGCTTGCCGTCGATCACCGTGATCTCGGGCTTGGCAGTGACCGACTGGGACTTGCCACCCGCGTCCTTCAGGCTGGCAATGTGTTTCACGACGGGTGGATCAACCTGCATGTCAAAGCGCCACAGGTTGCCCAGCAAGTCTGCACCATAAACATAAACCGACTCATTGTTTGCAATGGGATTGATGGCATAACCCGACAATTTCGCCATGCCGCTCGGCAGGGTCGTGTCGCCCGTATTGGTGGATACTTTTCGCAGGATCGCGCCAGTCATGGCATCCAATACATAAATGTAGCCCTTACCATCACCAGGAGTCACATTGTTGTAACCGGAGGTGACGATGACCACCCACTTGTTATCGAACGCGCGCTTGGTGATGACAGCTTGGCCGAACGAATAACCCATATCGACGTCGTTGTTGGCGCAGAGTGTCGAATCCGAACAGATTTCCCACAGGCCTTTCGGATTGTCCGGGTCGGTCACGTCAAGCGCATAGTAGCCGCGCCCGCCCTTACCGAGCCCTGCAACCAGCACTGTCTTCCAGGCACCGGTCGGGCTTGCGCCCGCATAGACACTGCCGGTAACCGGTGAACCGTCCACCGAATACACATGCCGGACACCCCAATTGTCGGTTGCGAGTTTGTGCAGGTTCGGCATGACAATCCGCGGCACATACCCCCACAATTCATTGCCGTTTGCACCGTCGAAGGCGTGCAACATGCCGTCGTTGGCCGCAATGTAGAGCACGCCTTTGCGCCCGGTGATTGCCGGGCTCGCCTTGAAGGTTGCAAACGTCGGGACGACGGAATCGGTGAACTCGCCTTCCGCGTCCTTCACAAATTCGGGAGTGGCGTTGACGGAATCACCAAGGACGTGATCGCGATCGCGAAAAGCCCCGCCCTCGAACTGCGTGCGGCCACGCAGATATTCCACAAGATTCTGCCCATTGTTGGCATCGACAATTTGTGGCGCGGTCAGCGATGGACACTGGGATAGCGCGGTGCACTTGTTCGTAAAATACGGGCGTTCCGCGGCGATGCCGCCGGAGGCAGCCGACGACAGGTTTGCCCATTCAAAAGCCTTGAGTTTCGTTGAAGAGCCGGCATCGGGCGCCCAGATGGCGCGCGTATCACTCGCCGCGCTGACCTTCGCATCCAGCAATGTTTGGGCGGACCAGGTGATGGCGGCAATCACGCTGCCGGTATTCGGGTCGATTTTCTGCGCAACGATTTCACCGTCCCACTTGCCGGTACGGAAGGTCGAACTGAAGATTGAGTTGTTGGTCGGCGTGATGTTCGGACTGGAAGTGGCCGATGCCGACGCGGCCGCGGTCTGCACTTTAAGCGCAGACAACGCCCCGGCAATACCATCGGCCAGCGAATTCGGGTCCGACGCGCTGAAGTATGTGCCACGTCCATTGGCGGCCGCATGCCACAAATCGTCGATTGCCGATGGCGAATTCTGCGCAGGCAATGGCCAGTTGCATACGCCGGTGGTCCATGAGCAGGTGCCGGTGCCGCCCGCTTTGATTTTCGCAAAATCACCGCTCGCGTTGGTCTCGTAATCGGCCGTGTAATCCATCAAACCCTGGATGCCAAGCCCCAGCGTGAAGGTAACCATATGTTGGTGGTCCGCCGTATCCTTCGCCGTGGTCGGCACATTGTTGGTCGTGATGGCCGCAGCACCGGTGGTACGCAGGTCGTTTTTGTAATAGTAAGCTGCCACGTCCGCGAGCGTGTCGCTTGCGCCGGAAATACTGCCGTCAAAGGCCCCATCCGCGCGCTTGGTATATCCGCTATTGGCGTTGTCCTGATTGCCGATGCCGGAACCAGTCAAATTCTGCCCGGAATTGCTGTTCCAGTATCCATCGGTGGTCAACAGAGCGAAATTTTGCTGGCAAGAATGTGTCACCGGATCATCGGACATACCGCCATTGATGCCGGATGTTATGTTGCCGTAGTAGCGGCCAACCCGTGACAACGCCTCGCGCAACGGCGTGGAACCGTTGGTGCTCTGCGCATAAAGCTTGGTATACCAGGTACCGCGTTGTGCGGAATCGAATCGCGATGCTTTCAGGAACTTGCTGGCGGTAACCGGATTGTTGGGGTTGATGGTCACGAAACCGACACGATAACGATCATCGATCGGCAAGAACGCGCGGCCGGTCGCCGTTTTCATCATGGCAAGGCGCGTCCGGTAGTAACTGAACCAGTTGGCAAAGTTCTTTGCCTCTTCCGCATAGGTGCAAGCGATCGCCAATGCGCAGTCCGTGCGCGTTGACCCCAGCCCCTTCGGGTAAGAGAGGGTTGTCCCGACAATATCGACCCGGCTGAAGCGCCCGTATCGGGGATACAGGTAATTGCTCACGTCGAATTTCTTGCGGCAACGCGGCGTTGCGGGCGTTCCGGAATTGCCCGTGATGGCGGTCGTTGCCTGCGCGTCGGCGAGCGTTTTGCAATAGCGGACTGGCGCCGGCACCGTAAATCCTACCGGCGCAGCACCCGCCGCAGTGGCAAGCGAGCAGGTGGTCAGGTTGTTATCGCTGCAGTATTCATGTGCGACCACATTGAAATAGTAGGGGTTGGTACTTAGTGATCTCTTGTAAATGAACGATGTTGCCGTGGTACCCGTCGCCTGGGGAAACGCGACGTTGGCGCCGGAATTGCCCCAATAAAGGAAGTACGGAATCGCCACCGTGACGTTGTGAATGCCGTTGCGTTTGCACACCACGCCGTCAGTCAGGTTTGCGGTGGATGGTGAACTGGTATTGCAGTAGACATACTCTTGGTAGGTATTGGTCAGATTCTTGGTCGTGGTACTGAGGTACCCTCAGGTAATCGTTTCGCTGTTCGGCGCTGTTCCCGTCATCGGCGAGGGTCTCGTCGAGTGGATTCGCGGTGACTACTTCATCTCGGACATCACGCTGAACCGGTTCTTTGCGCTGCACGTTGTGGCAGTGCCCCTGGCTCTGATCCTGCTCGTTGTCGTCCATATCCTGGCGCTGCACACGGTGGGCTCCCTGAATCCAGACGGCATTGAGATCAAGGAGAAGAAGGGGCCGACGGGCATACCGCTGGACGGCGTGGCCTTTCATCCCTTCCACACCTCCAAGGACCTGGTCGCGATTATCGTATTCGCGATCATCTTCGCGTCTGTGATGTTCTTCGCGCCGGAGATGGGCGGATACTTTCTGGAGCACGCGAACTTCGAGCCTGCCAACCTCCTGAAAACACCTGAGCACATCGCGCCGGTGTGGTACTTCACGCCGTTCTACGCCATCCTGCGCGCGGTTCCGAGCAAGGGATGGGGCGCGTTCCTGATGTTGCTGTCGATCGTGCTGTTGT
>JANNGY010000070.1:0-2634 GCA_031404095.1 Betaproteobacteria bacterium
GCAGGAAAAATTGGGCCCCGGACTAAATCCGGGGCGACAGATTTGTAGGTTTTTAGAAGTTCCCATGTGGAAACTACTATTAACCCCTGTCGTACCGGCGAAGGCCGGTACCCAATTTTCGCAAGTCATTGAGTTGCAGGAAAAATTGGGCCCCGGACTAAATCCGGGGCGACAGATTTTTCGTAAATCATTGATGTGCGTAGAAAATTGGATCCCCGCATTCGCGGGGATGACAAGTTTTTGAGGTTTCGAGAAGTTCCCATTAGGGAAATGACTTAGTCCGTCGCAAGCAAGGTTCAATTTTCGGCGGCAAGTTTGCCGCCACGTACGCTACCGTACAGACGGAATGTAGGACAAACGGCCATGCTTGACGCACCTTCATCAGGACACGGGGGTTCAGGATGTCACACAGCGAACTCGGTCCGACATTGCTTGCCGCACTGCACGGGAAACTCATTGCTGACATGCTTTTGTTGAGACTTCAACAAGACATGAGCGATGCCAAACGGGCTTATTCAGCCTCAGCCATGCTATCCGCATTGGAGGATTGCGACGACGCCCTGGAAAACGTATGGCGTGAGGTCAGGCAAACGTTGCAAAAGCACGCTATCGCCGAAGCGCAGCCAACGCCAATTACCCAGCACGTTTCCGCCCAGGCGGGCGTCATGATCGCACCCTCGCAAGAAAACGTGCGCCAGCTCTTCGCGCGACCGCCAGCGGTCAGTCCACCTTTGCATTCGAGCAGTAGATAAGCGTGAAAAAGCCGCTGCTTGCGCGGCTTGGGTTTGTTGAATAGACGTTAATGGCCACCCGGTTCAGCGGACGCGATATTCTGCATCGCGAAATCCCCGCTTCACCCTTCGCCGGGACGACGATCTACTTTTTGCTTAAAGTAGTGCCCCGGGGTCCTGCCGGCTCATTCCCTGGGAATCTTGCCTTTGGTCTCAGGCGCCCGCAAGAAGTCGAAGTCAACGCCCTTGTCCGCCTGCGTGACCGTCTGCAAAAACAGCTTGTGGTAACCACGCTTGCCGGTCGGTTCGACGACGACATTGTCGCGCACGCGCTGCGCCAGTTCGTCCGCTGAGACCAGCAGGCTGATCTCGCGATTGAGCACGCTGAGGCGGATGCGGTCGCCGTTTCGTACCTGTGCCAGCGGCCCGCCGATCGCCGCTTCCGGCGTGATGTGCAGGACGATGGTGCCAAAGGCCGTGCCGCTCATGCGGCCATCGGAAATTCGCACCATGTCCTTCACGCCGGCGCGCGCCAGCTTCAGCGGGATCGGGATGTAGCCGGCTTCCGGCATGCCGGGCGCGCCCTTGGGGCCGATGTTTTTCAGCACCAGCACATCTTGCGCGGTGACATCGAGGTCGTCGCGGTCGATGCGATTGGCCAGGTCCTCGAGATTGTCGAACACCACGGCGCGCCCCTCGTGCTCCATCAGTTGGGCATCGGCCGCGGATTGCTTGATGATGGCGCCGCCCGGCGCGAGGTTGCCAAAAAGTACCGCGATGCCGCCTTGCGGATAGATCGGCCTGTCGAACGGTCGCACCACGTCCTGCGCAAAGCCGACGCCGGCGAGTTCGATTTCCTCGCCGAGCGTGCGCCCGGTGACGGTCAGTGCCTCGAGGCGCAGCAGCGGCTTGAGTTCGCGCAGCAGCGTGGCGACCCCGCCGGCGTGGTGGAAGTCTTCCATGTAATGCTGGCCGGAGGGCTTGAGATCGAGCAGTACCGGCGTCTCGCGGCCCATGCGGTCCAGCGCCAGCAGGTCGATGTCGAGGCCGACCCGCCCGGCAATCGCCGCCAGGTGCACGATGCCATTGGTCGATCCGCCGATGGCGAGCAGCACGCGCATCGCATTCTCAAACGCGGCCGGGGTGAGGATCTTGTCGATGGTCAGCCGCTCGTGCGCCATTTGCACCGCGCGCGCGCCGGTCTCCTCGGCGACGCGGATGCGATCGGCCGTCACTGCGGGCGGCGAAGCCCCGCCCGGCACAGTCATGCCGAGCGCCTCGGCAATGCACGCCATGGTGCTGGCGGTGCCCATCACCGAGCAGGTGCCGACACTGGCCACCAGTTGATTGTTGACGCCGGCGGTCTCGTCCGCGTCGATTTCGCCGGCCCGGTATTTGCCCCAGTAGCGCCGGCAGTCGGTGCAGGCGCCGACCCGTTCGCCGCGATGGGAGCCGGTCAGCATGGAACCGGTGATCAACTGGATGGCCGGAATTCCCGCCGAGGCCGCCCCCATCAGCTGCGCCGGCACCGTCTTGTCGCAACCGCCGATCATCACCACGGCGTCCATCGGCTGGGCGCGGATCATTTCCTCGGTGTCCATCGACATCAGGTTCCGCAGATACATGCTGGTCGGCGCGGAAAAACTCTCGTGGATCGAGATGGTGGGGAAATCCATCGGCAGGCCGCCGGCCAGCATCACCCCGCGTTTCACGGCTTCAATCAGCTGCGGCGCGTTGCCGTGGCAGGGGTTGTAGGCGCTGCCGGTATTGGCGATGCCGATCACCGGCCGATCCAGCGCGGCATCGGTGTATCCCGCGCCTTTGATGAAGGCCTTGCGCAGGAACAGTGCGCCGTCGCCCCGGACGCCCGCAGCGCCGCGGGGCTCGACGACTGGGCGACCAC
>JANNGY010000071.1:0-2976 GCA_031404095.1 Betaproteobacteria bacterium
GATGCCGGCGATGTCGTAGGTCAGCGTACCGTCTTCGCGGCGGTGAAAATACTCGCCCTGCAGCTTGAAGTTGGTGCGGGTGGCGTTTCCGCCGGGCGCATATTTGTAGACGAAATCCGCGCCGGCAATCGTGGTCTTGCCGGTGAACGAATTGCTGACCGCCGCGCCGGCCGGATCGATGTCGTTATACGCCGCCGCTTGCGGCGAAGTCTGCAACGCCGATAGCCCGACGCGATACGATTGGCTGTCGCCGATATCGCCGCCGAGACGCGCAAACAAGGTGCCGGCACCGATGCCGTTTTTGTTTCGGTTGCTGCCCGGACGGTCCTTGCCGCGGCCGATTTCGCCGCCCAGCTCGATCAGGCTGTCGGCGGGCGCCAGCCATTTCAGCTGCACGCCGTCGTCCGCATAATTCTCCCCGCCCATGAACGCGCGATAGGCCAGCGGCGCATCGACGAAGTCCCAGGCGTGGCTGTGAATCTCGTTCTGATAGCCGATCGCCGAAAAGAACCGGCCCGCTTTCAGACTGAGTCCGCTGCCGAGGCCGATGGTCTCGACATACGCCTCCTCGACCCCGGCTTCATTGGCTTCATCGAAGGCGAGCAGCAGCTTGCCGCGAAAATTTGTGTCGATATTGGCGGCAAGCGCGAGCTCGGATTCACGCAGGCTCAGGCCGCGCGTACCGGGCGAGAGGCCGTTGTTGGCCGGGACGAAACCACTCAGTGCGTAGTTGTCCGGGTCCTGCGAGAAATTGCTGTAGGCGCCGTTGAGCACCACCGAAATCGCCGGATTGAACGCACTTTCGCCGGCGGCACGCCCCGGTGAAACTGCCGCTGGCGGCGGCGCACTCGGGGCAGGGCTGGCCGCGGTGCTGACCGGATCAGGCCGTCGGGCGGCAGCTTCGAGGCCTTGCAGGCGCTGTTCCAGTGCCTTGATCTGCGCTTCGTATGCTTCCTTCAACTGCCGGATCTGCGCGCGCATCTCGGCGAGCTCCACGTCGCTTGCTGCCCGTGCGGCAGTCGGTATGGCTGATGCCAGTGCAGGCGCCAGCAACGCCGCAACCAGTCTCGATTTCAATTTCATGAAAGTCTCCTTTGAAAAATGCAACCAATGCGCAACACCGGATGAAGATCCGGACGATGCGCGTATCAGGTCAAATCAAAGGGAGACGGGAGGTGCCCGGGCAGAATAGACCGGCAGGGTGGGCGACTGGAAAAGCTGGAACGCCGACGCCGAGATGACGACGATCGGGGAGGGAACCTGAAAGGCCAATTGCGTGCAGGTCGGCGCGCCGCCGCCGACTTCGGCGTAAACCATGCACTTGTCGCAGGTCTTGGCGTGCGGCAAGTGCTTTTGCGATTCGCTGGATTTGCCATCGGCCAGATGCGCGAACGCGTGGAACGCGGCAGCCTGTTGCACGCCGAGCAGGCACAGCACCGCCGCAAAGGCGATGAAGGCAAGTCGAATCCGGATAAGAGTAAAGGTGCTCATGGGCGTATTCAGGAGAGCCAGAATATACAAGATATTCCGGCCGGGCGTGGCGCCCTGCGGCAATTGCCGAGCGGCGCGTCATAATGGCGCCTCACTCTTTCCATCCCACCGAGGTTACGCCATGCCGCGCCCCGTACTCGACGAAGCCAACATCCATCCCGCGATCCGCGAAAGTATCGCCACCCTGCACCTTGATATCGTTGACGAAGTGCGTGCCGCGATCGCGGCCAACCCGGTGGTGGTGGTCGGCATGGCGCAGAATCCGATGCCGAAGAAGGCGCGCAAGGCGCTCGATGCCGCCGGCATTGCCCATCAGTATCTGGAATACGGCAGTTACTTCAATAGCTGGCGCCGACGCAATGCGCTGAAGATGTGGACCGGCTGGCCGACCTTCCCGATGGTGTTCGTCAAGGGCACGCTGGTTGGCGGGGCGAATGATGTCGTGCGATTGATTGACAGCGGAGAATTGAAGAAGATGCTGGGGTGAGGTGCAAGCCCAGCCGTCTCCTGGCGCCATCATTGGTTGCGGTGCGTCAAACAACGTGGCGGCGCCGGGCGCCTGCCACGTTTCGTTTCACCGATGTTTGCGCCCGGTGTCAGAAGCGGAAGTCAACGCCGACGAGATAGCTGTCGACCTGAATCTTGTCGTTCTTCATCCACTCGGCGAACAGGCCCACATTCTTCGCCATGGCAAACCTGCCGCCAACGCCATAGGTGGCGCCCGTCTGCTTGTCCGAAGCATTGGCAGTTGCCAGCGCCGTATTCGCGTTCGCCTTGATCTCTGACTCCTCGATTCCGACGCGCCCATAAACTTCGAAGGCGTCGCCAAAGGGTGCTATGGCCACCGCGGAGAGTCCATAGGATTTTGCCTTGGCCGAACCGCTAATCGCTGTGCTGCCCGAGGTGCCACTGAACGAGTAGCTCCCCAGATCATAGTAGCCGCCCTCGATCGCGAAATGCCGATTTAGCCGATAACCGAGTCGAACGGTGTAGGTCGTGTCGCTGTCGTCAACCTTGGCGTTGCTGAGCCCGGTAAGGTCCTGGCCGCTCTTGTTCAGGTTGCCGACGCCGAGGCCAAAACCGGCATACCAGCTTGGCGCCATTGGGGCCTGTGCGAACGCGGAACCCGCGGATAACGCAGCGATGATGGCGACGGACATTGCGATTTTTTTCATGGTGCTTTTCCTTTGGTTTATTGACTCGGCGGTTCGATTGCGGAATCGCGAATTGGTTCAAAGCCAATTCAAGGCCAATATTAATGCACGCTCAAAGTGCGGCCAATTGGACGTAGGGCCAATAGGCAGCACTATGGGCAGAGATCCGACCCGTGATGGGGCGGTGCGGCACGAAGGCCTATGCCGCGCAGGCACACGCGATGATGGGCAAATTTGGTGACGAATTGATGACTATCGCCGGTAACGGCGAAGGGAAACCTCTAATAAACTCCGTTCGCACTGAACCTGCCGAAGTGCATATGGGCTAAGT
>JANNGY010000072.1:0-6349 GCA_031404095.1 Betaproteobacteria bacterium
CGTCTTCGCAAATTCGCGCGCCGCTGAAATCTGGCGTTGCGCGCAAGGAGATACAACATGGGACTCAACACAGATCGAATTGACGAGGCAGTTCTGGCGCTTTTACAACTGGGACTTCACGACGGATCGAGGGCGTGGAAGTCTTTCGATTGGGACGCGATGGCGCGGCTGCATGAGAAGGGTTACATCAGCGATCCGGTAGGCAAGGCTAAATCCGTGGTGTTCACCGAGGAAGGGCTGCGTGAATCGAATCGCTTACTGGATGCGCTGTTTGGCGGACAGGATAAATAGAGTCTCGCGCGCCGGTGCGCTTTTCGGCACAGACAGGGCTGCCATTCAGATTGGAATCCCACCTGACGCGGGAGTGACAGGGATTTTGCTTTTGGGCATTTCAAACTCAAGCATTGGCGCGGCGTTACAGGGATTTGTGCCCCGAAAGCCGCATCAGTGCTTGAGTTTGCTCGTCAGGCGCGAAGCAAATCAAATCACCTGTTAAAATCCGCCCCATTCAGTCGATCCTTCGTCCCGCCATGCGCAACCTCGAGCAACACATCACGCAATACGCCGCCTATCACCGCGACCGGCGCAACATCGCCACCCATTTCGTCGGTGTGCCGATGATCGTCTTCTCGGTGGTGCTGGCGCTGGTGCCGTGGGTGATCGGCGGGGTCAACGTTGCGTTGATTGCGCTGGCGGTCGCGTCGCTCTATTACCTGATCCTTGACCGCGGGCTCGGCACCGCCATGCTGCTGTTCCTGTTCGTCTGCTACCTGATCGCGGTGTATCTCAACGCCCGCACCGGTCACGCCGGAATCGTGATGGGCGTGGCGGCGCTGCTGTTTGTGGTCGGCTGGGTGATCCAGTTTATCGGCCATCGATATGAAGGCATGAAGCCCGCGTTCACCGACGACATCATCGGCCTCGCCATCGGGCCGCTGTTCATCATGACCGAAGTGTTTTTCATGCTCGGTCTGAAGGCAACGCTGAAAAAATATGTCGAGGATCGGGTCGGGCCGACGCTGGCCGAACGCAATGGCGCACCGATCGGACCTGTCCCGCACGATATCGCAAAAGCATGACCGCGACCCTCGCGTTGACGCGCGAGCTGATTTCGCGCCGCTCGATCACGCCGGACGACGCGGGCTGCCAGACGCTGATCATCGAACGCCTCGCGCCGCTGGGCTTCGTCATCGAGCGCATCGAGGCGAATGGCGTCTCCAACCTGTGGGCCCGGCATGGCAGCACGCGTCCGTTGCTTTGCCTGGCCGGGCACACCGACGTGGTGCCGGCCGGCCCGCTGGACAAGTGGCATACCGATCCGTTCGCACCTGCCGAGCGCGACGGCAAACTGTTTGGTCGTGGCGCGGCCGATATGAAGTCCGGCGTGGCGGCGTTTGTCACGGCCGTGGAAAAGTTTGTTCGGCAGCATCCCGACCATCCTGGTTCTATCGCGCTGCTGATCACCAGCGATGAAGAGGGGCGCGCAGTCGATGGCACCATCAAGGTGGTCGACTGGCTGAAGACGCAAGGCGAACACATCGACTACACAATCGTCGGCGAGCCGTCGTCGACCCGCCAGTTTGGCGACACCATCCGCAACGGTCGCCGCGGCTCGCTATCGGCCCGTCTGGTCGTGAAAGGCGTGCAGGGACACGTCGCCTATCCGCACCTGGCGAAGAATCCGATTCACCTGGTCGCCCCGGCGATGGCGGACCTGACCACCACCCACTGGGACCGGGGCAACGAACATTTTCCCGAAACGACGCTGCAGATTTCCAACATCTATGGCGGTACCGGCGCGTATAACGTCATTCCGGGGACAGTGGAAGTTCATTTCAATTTTCGCTTCGCTCCGGCCAGCACCCCGGAAAACCTGCAGGCGCGGACCGAGGCCATGCTCAAGGAACACGCGCTGGACTTCGACATTCACTGGACGCTGGGCGGCAAGCCGTTCTTCACGCCGCGTGGCGCGCTGGTGGAGGCGCTGACGGCGGCGATTCATGCGGTGTGCGGCGTCACGCCCGCGCTTTCGACCGGGGGCGGCACGTCCGACGGCCGCTTCATCGCCGACATCTGCGGACAGATCGCCGAGTTCGGCCCCATCAACGCCACCATTCACCAATTGAACGAGCAGGTTGAAATCGCCGACATCGAGCGCCTGCACGAAATCTATTTCCGCACACTCGAATCACTGTTGCTGACACATGGTTAAACCGCTCGCAACCCTGGGCGCAGCGGTTGAATTTGCGGAGCGCACCTTCCTCGAGGCAAACCTGTACTTTGGCCACGGCTCGGCCACGGCCTTCGACGAGGCCGTCTATCTGGTGTTGCATACGCTGGAATTGCCGCTCGATGAACTCGATGGTGTCCGGGAACGCAAACTCTCGGCGGCGGAATCGGCCGCCATCCAGCACATCATCCAGCGGCGCGCGGTCGAGCGGCTCCCCGCCGCCTATCTCACCCACGAGGCGTGGCTGGGGCCTTTCCGCTTTTATATCGATGAGCGCGCGCTGGTGCCGCGCTCGTTCATCGCCGAATTGCTGCAGGAGGAACTGTCACCGTGGATTGCCGATCCTGACAGCGTCAAGTCGGTGCTCGATCTTTGCACCGGGTCAGGATGCCTGGCGATTCTGGCCGCGCTGGTATTCCCCAATGCCGAGGTCGATGCCGCGGATCTCTCCATCGAAGCACTCGAAGTGGCCAGGCACAACGTCAGCGATTACGAACTGAATGATCGCGTGCATCTGATCGCATCCGATATGTGGTCGTCGCTGGCAAGTCGAAAATACGACGTCATCATCACCAATCCCCCCTACGTCACCGGCGAATCGATGGCGGCGCTGCCAGACGAGTACCGCCGCGAACCGGCGCTGGCGCTGGCCAGCGGTGACGATGGGCTCTATCACGTGCGCATCATCCTGCGGGATGCAGCGGCGCACCTCAATGATGGTGGTTTGCTGGTGGTGGAAGTCGGCTTCAACCGCGCGGGGGTCGAAGCCGCGTTTCCGGGCCTGCCGTTTACCTGGGCCGAGGTAAGCGCTGGCGACGAGGTGGTGTTTTTGTTGACGCGGGAAGAGCTGCTGCGCGTGTGCCTGGTTTAGCCCGCATACATCTGTGATTTTGACGCAAGGGGTTGTGCTAGGCGTTGCCGTTTCCTTCGCCCCCGCCACTGCCGGTCGAACCGCCACCCTCACTTCCACCGGCCGGACCGTTGCCGCCCTCACCGGCTGCACCCTTGGGACCGCGATTGCGTCCGCCGCGCCCACGGAAATTGCGTCGCTGCCGGCCACGCGGGCCTTTGCCGCCCGCTGGACGTTCAGCCGCAGGCCTGACGATCGCATTTCCTGCGCCCTCGACGGCGTTGCCATTCGCTTCATGGGAACCTGGGGAATCCGGCTGGCCATTTCCACGCGACTCCACGCGATTTCCAAATCCTTCATCTCCCGCGACGGATGCGTCAAACCCCGGGGCATTGCCGGCGATGGCGATATTCGGATCGCGTCGCGCGCCTTTGCCCCCACGACGATTGCGGCGCGGCCGCGCGGTTTCATTGCCGCGTTCCGTCCGTTCCGCCGTCTCGACGTTGCCCGGGTTGCCGGGCGGCGCATTGACGCCTGCATTGCCTTCGCGAGGCGGGCGCCCGCCTTGCCGGCCCTGGCCCTGACCCTCACGAGGAGGAGGCTTCGGGCCTCGTGAGCCGCTCGCGCCGCGCGGACCGCGCGGACCCGTCGGTATCGCCGCCTCGGCCTCGTCTTTCATGCCGGCGCCGGCGAGCACGCTGCGCACCTGGTCGGGCGAGAGTTCCATCAATTTGCCGCGCGACAGGCGCGGCGGCAGTTCGATTTTGCCGAAGCGTGTGCGGATCAGGCGCGACACTGTCAGTCCCTGCGACTCGAACATCTTGCGCACTTCGCGATTGCGCCCTTCCTTGATCGTAACGTGATACCAATGGTTGGCGCCTTCGCCGCCGCGCTTTTCGATGGTATCGAATCGTGCCGGGGCGCTCGCCTCATGTTCGACGTCATCGTCTTCAAAGTCGTCATCGGTCAAATCGATGCTCACCCCGGTAAGCAACGCCTGGGTCTGCTCCTCGGTGAGTTCGCCCAGTATCCGCACCGCATACTCGCGCTCGACCTCGTAGCGCGGATGCATGAAACGATTGGCCAGTTCGCCATTGGTGGTGAAGATCAGCAAACCCGAAGTGTTGATGTCGAGGCGGCCGATCGCGATCCACTTGCCGGTTTCCACCGGCGGCAGGTTGTCGAACACCGTGATGCGGTTGCCCGGATCGCTGGTGGTGACAATCTCGCCCTCGGGCTTGTGATAGAGCAGAATGCGCGGCAGGTCTTCGCTGAATTTCAGCTTCACCGGGCGCTGGTCGACCAGCACGTTGTCGCCGGGCGAGACTTGCGTGCCGGTGGTGGCGACGATGCCGTTGACCATCACACGGCCGGTAGAGATCATGATTTCCATGTCGCGCCGCGAGCCGATTCCGGATTGGGCCATCACTTTATGCAGGCGCTCGCGCTTGACATTGGCCTGCGCCGCCAGGGCTTCGGCGAACTGCCCGGACTTGGTTTCCTCGCCGACGCGCCGCATATCACCGACTTGCGACGGTGACGGCGCCAGCGCGGTGGCCATCGGCATCTTGCGGAAAGGGGTCTTCCTGCCGGCAGTATTCTTGCGCGACTGGGGTCGTGGCGCACCGCGCCCGGCGCGTGGATCGCGTGGGCCGCGCGGATCGGCATGCGGCGATGGCGGCTGAACGCTGTTGCCAACCAGGGTTTCGCCACTGGCGCGACCTTGCGATTTGCCGCGCCGGCCGCGCTTGCCGCCGAGGGTATTGCCGATATTGTCGCCGCCGGCCATACCACCTTGAAGATGACCTTGGGCATGGCCCTGGGCTGTTCCGCGTTTCTTGCCGCGCCTGCCGGCCCCGGCACCGACGCCCGCGCTGGCACTCATGCCGCCCGATTTGCCGCGGCGCTTGCGGCCGCGCACCGCCTCTTCACGGCTGGAACTGGCTTCCTTCTTTTCTTCGCCGACGTAACGACCATCGACATAGCCGCGGGCTTTCAGGCCGGTCACGATAACTCGTTTCACCATGATGGCGATCCCTCGACGTTCGGTAAGGCGGGTGGGGTTTCTTCAGGTTCGGCGTATTCAGCAGATGCGCTGTCCGGCACGTTCGAGGCAGGCGCGCTATCTTCGGCCGGCAAGGGTTCCGCGCCGGCGCTCAATTCAGTGTCCACCCGCGCCATACCGGGCAGCGCAGGAGTCACAAACGCGGCGCCCGCAGCCAGTGCCGCCCCGGCCTGTGTCATGTCGAGCGTCGCCTGCAATTCGTGCAGCGGCGGCAGTTCTTCAAGTGAACGCAAATTCAGGTCATCCAGAAAATGCCGCGTGGTGGCGAACAGTGCCGGCCGGCCGACCACTTCCTTGTGGCCGATCTCATCGATCCAGCCGCGGTCCTGCAGGGTTTTGAGAATATGCGGCGAGACCTGCACGCCGCGAATATCTTCGATATCGCCGCGCGTGACCGGCTGCCGATAGGCGATGATGGCAAGCGTTTCCAGCACCGCCCGCGAATAGCGCGGCGGTTTTTCACTGGAAAGCCGGTCGAGATATTTCTGGAATTCGGGTTTGACGCGGAAGCGATAACCACTGGCAACCACGGCCAGTTCGACGCTGCGTTCCGCCCATTCCGAGCGTAATTCCTCGAGCAGGTTGCGCACCGTATCGCCGCTCAATTCTCCCTCGAAAATACGTTTGAGTTCATTGACGGCCATCGGCTCTGCTGCCGCCATCAGCACCGCTTCCAGCGCGCGCTTGGCTTCGCTGATCTCGATGGTGGGCGGCGCCAGTGCGGCACCGCCGCCCTCGTCGCCGGCCGCGCTCATTGCCATTTCTGGCGGCGACTCGGCAGTGGTGGGTTCGGCGGGTGATTCGTTCAAGTTGGCTTGTTCATTTGACATGGTTGGGACGGCCTGTTTGCATCGACGTTCTGTTACCCCTCATGAGAAAAGCGCCGCACCGTCCGGGACAAATGCGCATGGCAGCGAGAGGAGAGGGGCGCTCATCCCGCTGGTCTATCAAATCGACGGTTCCAGCGTCGGCGCCTCGGCTTCGCGAAGCTTCACGTATATCGGCTCGAAGGCCGCGCTCTGGGTAATCTCGATCAGCGCCTCGCGTGCCAATTCCAGCACCGCGAGGAAACTCACCACCACCACCGCCACGCCCTCTTCGGGCTGCCTTTTCATGGGCACCGCCGAACTGGCGTGCGCCAGCCTCCGCGCGCTCTGTCGCGAACGGGAATTCCATGTCATTGCCGCCGTCTCTCAGCCGGACA
>JANNGY010000073.1:0-2022 GCA_031404095.1 Betaproteobacteria bacterium
CCGAACGAGGGCGAGAACAGTACCGTGCAGAGACCGGCCAGGTTCTTTTCCTTCAGCGTTGTCGCGGCCCAGGTGTAGTCGGCCTCGCTGGTGATCACGAATTTGATTTCATCGTGCGGCGCGATGCACGCCATGTTTTCCCAACGATTTTTTTCACACTCGCCGGAACCCGGTGTTTTGATATCGACGATGCGCGAGACGCGCGCATCGACGTCGGCGATATCCATCGCGCCACTGGTCTCCAGCGACACCGAATAGCCTGCGTCGCACAATCGATTAAGCAGCGAAAGGCAGTTGTGCTGCGCCAGCGGCTCGCCGCCAGTCACGCAGACGTAGCGTGTCGGGTGGGTCGCCACTTCGGCCAGGACGTCGTCGATCGTGCGCGTCCTGCCTTCATGAAACGCGTAGGCCGTATCGCAGTAGCCGCAACGCAGCGGGCAACCGGTCAGGCGGACGAATACGGTCGGCAATCCGACCCGCGTCGATTCACCCTGCAGCGAATAGAAAATCTCGTTGATGCGCAGCTCATTGGTGCGCTCACGCGGCGCTGTTGTGGCCGCCTCCTTCCCTTCGGCTTTGCGAGGGTTCGCAGCGGGAATCTTTGTCGTGATGGGCATTAAACGCCTACCGTTTTAGCTGGGCGAGCCGGGTTCGGGCCTTGGCCGCGGCATCGGAGGCCGGGAAACGGGCGATGATATCTTCCAGCGTATTGCGTGCCGAGCCAAGGTCGCCGCTGTCGATCTGGATGCTGGCAATGGCCAGCAGCGCGTCCGGCGCCTTGGGTGATTCCGGGAACATCTTCAGCAACGATTCCTGCGAGGAGCGCGCGTTGGTGTAGTCCTTGAGATTGGAATACGAGATGCCAATCCAGTATTGCGCATTCGACACCAGCGGGCTGGCGGGATAGTCTTTCATGAACACCTGGAAGGCGCGGATCGCCGCCGCGAAGTCGCCGCGTTTGAACAAATTGGAGCCAACATCGTAGGCGCGGTTTTCCTGCTCGCGGGTGGCGGCCGACACCGCCGGCGGCGCGACCGGGGCCGGCCCGGAGGAGGCACCCGCCACGGGCCCTGCGGCAGGCGGCGCCTCGGCGGGCAAGCCTTCAAGCTTCCTCAGGCGGGTATCGATATCCAGGTAAAAATCGCGCTGCCGCTTGGTCAGCATGTCATTCTGGTTGGCGAGCACTTCGTTTTGCCCGCGCAATTTGGCGATCTCACTGCTCAATTGCTCGATCTGGTTGAGCAACTGAATGATGCCCAGGTTCTTCAGCGACTCATCGAGCTTCAATAGGCGCGCATCGAATTCGCGGTCCTTGCGTTCGATCTCGTTACGGAGGTCACGTACCTCGCGGCGGGCATCTTCATCGAATACGCCCGCCGTGGCGGTTGTGCTGAATGCGGCGCTGAATGCGGCGCCGAATGTCACCACCATGGCCACCGCAATGGCCACCGCAATGGCCGCCGCTATTGCAGGCGCCCGCCGGCGGGCAACAGAGCTGGAGGAAAAACCCAAGTGAATTTGCGGCAATGCTTACTCGCCGTCGTAGAGGATTTCAACGCGGCGATTCTGCGCCCATGCCGCCTCATCGTGGCCGCTTGACTTGGGCTTGTCTTCGCCAAAGCTGATCGTCTCGACGCGTTCGTTGCCAACGCCGAGTACCGCCGTTGCCTTGCGCACCGCATCCGCGCGGCGCTGGCCGAGTGCCATATTGTATTCACGCGATCCGCGTTCGTCGGCGTGCCCTTCGAGGCGCACCTTGCGATTGCGATTCTGGCCAAGATACGAGGCATGCGCCTGCACCAGCGCCGCATACTCGGGCTTCACGACATCCTTGTCGTATTCAAAATAGATCACGCGCTTGGAAAGCGGGTTGTTCGGATCCTTCAACGGATCGGCGGGGCGCGTCGCGACGCCGGACTGCTGCCCTTGCGTCCCCTGCGTGGTGGGTGTCTGGGTGGTGGTAGTCGTGGTTGCCGTCGCAGGCGCGCGGTCCTCGACCTTGACCTCCGTGACGGGGTCCTT